>CAZAFP010000027.1:0-7292 GCA_964484835.1 uncultured Methanosarcinales archaeon | reverse complement strand
AATTTTTTAATCCTGTGGATTTTGAAGGAGTCTTTTAAGAGTATTTTGGTAATGCCGAATGTTTGTCTTGTGCAGAATATAGGTCCTTTCAAGTCTCTGTGTTCGAAAAGAGGCAGTCCTCCCGAGTGGTCTAGGTGTGCGTGGCTGAGGAATACGCCGTCGAATTCTTTTATTTCTTTGACGTTTTCCGGGAATAATAAGCCGTCTGGTTTGAATTTTATGCCTACGTCGAATAAGTATTTGTTTCCTTTTTTTGTTCTTAGTTCTATACAGCTACGTCCTACTTCTGATGCTCCGCCGTGGAATAATAGTTCCATTATTTGTCTTCACCTGTTAATTCTTGGATGTCTTGGTTGACTTTTTTTAAGACGTTGGATTCGTCATCTTTTTTTTCTGTTTCTTCTTCCAAGGTTTCTTTATCGGATTCTACAGATGTTGATTGTTCATCTTTTTCTTCTCCAGAATCTTCTAGTTCTTCCGTTTCTTGATCTTCTTGTTCAGAACCTTCTAAGTCTTCGGATTCTGATTGTTCGGATTTGTCAATTTCTGATTCTTTTAATACTTCATCGGATTCTTCTATCCTGCTCTTTACGGATTCTAATTTCTTATCAAAATCAGATAGGTATTCTTCCGTGTCTTCTTCGGATTGTTTTTCTTCTGGTCTTTTTAGATTATCCAGGTTTGCTTCGAAGTCTTCGTTTTTAGATTCGTAAACTTCTAAAGACCCTATTTTTTCCGGGTCTGGTTGTTTTACGTTCTTGAAGAGGTTTTGCATCTCTGGTTCTTCAACGTCGAAGTATTCGTGGAATTTGTCAGTCAGTTTTAGCTTATAGCTGCGGCCGCTTGGTTCTTTGTAGATTAGTTTCTTTTTTTCTAAGTAGGCTATGTGGTCATAAGCGTGTTGACCTCTGTTTTTTATGATATCGCTTTGTAAAACCGGCGTTTTGTAAGCTATCAACGCCAGGGTTTCCATTATGGAACGTGGTATTTCCGCGTCGGCTACTACTTCTCTTACGAAGTCAGAGTAGTCTTCTTTTACGTTTATTTTCCAAGAGTCTTCTTCTGAGAATACTTTTAAACAAGTGTCTTCTTTTTCGTAATAGTTTTTTAGTTCTTCAACTGCTTTTTTTACTTTTTTTACAGAAATTTTTGTATACGCAGCTATTTCTTCTGCCGTCATGTATTTGCCGCTTGCAAATAAAACCGCTTCTACTTTTTTCTTGTCAGACATTTGTTTACTCTCCTCTAAAAAAGGTTTTTATAATATTTTTTTTAAATGGCTTTTTTGTAAGCTCCGTTATTCATTTCTAACGTGCCTTCTTCTACCATTTTTTCAAGTATGTTCTTTAAATCTTCTTCTTTCAGGCCTAGGGGCTTGGCGATTTCTTCGGGTTTTTTATAATCGTCTTTTGTTATGTACAACGCGGCATTTCTTATTAATGCCCCTATGTTTCTTTGTAAGCCGAGGTTTTTAGAGCTTATATCTACGTTTTTTTGATTAGTTTCGTGAAGCCTGGCTATTAAGTCTCCCATAAATTCGTTAAAGTTTTGGTCTTTTAGTATTAATTTAGAAGGTTTTAGTAGTTCTATAGAAGCAGGGGTTAGGTTGAATGCTACCCATCCTAGTCTATAAGTGTCTTCTAATAATAAGTCTACGTCTGCGTAGGCGTTGTATAAGTTTCCTTCCGTTTCTTCAGGAGGCTCGGTTTCTTTACGCGTTAGTATTATGCCTTGTTCTTCTTCTATTTTTTTAAGTGCTAAATCTAATGATTTTTGAACGTGTTCTTTTGGGTTTCCTACTACTTCGAATAGTGCGTTGATGTGTATCCATCCTTTTTCATCTACGTATTCGTTTATTTCTCTTTTGTCCATAGTTGTTTGAGTGAGGTTTCACGCCTTAAAAAGTTTTGGTTTTGAACCCTTTTTTTTCAGTCAGTCTTTTTTTAGAAATATTGCTATTAAGGATAAACCCGCTAGTCCTGCTATTGTGTAGTTTAGCATTTTATTATTTGATTCTTTGTTATTGTTTATGTTTTCTTCGTTATTTATATGTGGAGTTTTAAGAACTGTTTCATTAGTATCCTCGCCATTATTTTCTTTATTAGTATTCTCAGTTTCTTTTTCAGAATCTTCTTTTTTTAAATCAAGGACTAGGAATGCTTTTACTCCTTGGTCTTTTAACTTTAAGCCTATGATTTCTTTAGGATGGTTTATCTTTATGGTTTTGTTGAAGCCGTCATTTTTTACCTTCTTGGTTTGATTGCCTTCTGTGGAAAAAAACACGACTTCTCCTCTGTAGCCGTCTGTTCTTGCGAATATATTAACTTCGTTTCTGAATAAGGAGTGTCTAGTGTACATGTTTTCAATTTGGTTTAATACTTCACTTTCGGCCTTATGCCTTAAGTATATTCTTTCTTCAGTTTCAAGTCCTAAACCTTCCGCTCGTAGTATGTGTATTCCTTCTTCAGAATCAGGTACTTTAAAAGGAAGTCTTAAGTCGAAAGCTGAGTTCTTGTTATTTATGTAAAACTTATGATCTTTGCTTATTTTTCGGTTGTTTTTTTCCAGCCAATAATCCACCACTCTTTTATTGGAGTCTGCTTTGTAACCTTTTATATCTATAGTTATCCAATCGTTTTGGTAAGATTCTAAAGGTATTTCCATTTCTAAAAAAGGCTCTGTTTGTTTATCAGAGTAAGCGAGGAATACTTCTTTTTCTTTTAACTCGCAAGAAGGTATTTCTGCTTTCACAATCATTCCTTTTTCTCCTTCCGCTATCGAAGGAGTGTATGTTTTTGGAGTCGGACTCGTCGTTGTGACAGGATTCCTTATGGTTTCTCCATAGATGTCTTCCAGCCAGTATTTTATTTGATGTCTGTAAGTATTTGAATCGTTTTGACAATACTCTAATTGTATTGTTTGGCTTCCTTTTTTTATTGTTTTTTCTGAGAGAGTTATTGTTAATTCGCAACCACAAGGGTCTTTTTTAATGCTAGGACCTGTTATGTTAATTTCTTTACATTCTTGATTATTTGAAAGGTTGTAATCTTTAAAGTTTAAGGGCTTTGCATAAGCACATAATTCGTAAGTCCCGTTTTTTTCAAAGAATAATGTTCCTGTGTTACTTGAAGAGAATCGGTTTAAAGAACGAGTGATTGAAAAATTTTTATTTACAGGCCCTTTTAGTTCGTATTTTATTTCTACTTCTAAAGAGTCTGTTCTTCCGGTTTGATGGTCTTTATTGGCGAGGGTTACTAAGGAGTCGTATTCTTTTTTTGTTTTTAATTCTTCTTCGAGGTTTATTTCTAAGGATACGTCTCTTTCCAGGTCTTCTAAAGATGCTGACATTAAGAGTATGAATATTACTAACATGGATTTTAAGAAAGCTGTTTTTTAATAAATGAGTTTCTTTGTGAAACCCGCAATATTTACGCGGTTGTTAATTCTTTTTGTAATTTACACGCTTTGCAAACATCCCCTGATGCTGGATAGCCGCAGATCCTGCATTTTTCTAATTCTTTTACTTCCTCGTCGTTTTTTAAGGAGAGGTATTTGTTTATGACGTTTTGTTTGGCTCCCGGACTGTCTTTTTCAAAGCTGTTTAGCAAGTCCCTTACTTTTAATCTGAAGGATAGCTTTGCATAGGGACATTCGTTGAAGGGCGTGTTGAGTTTTTTTAGAACTGTATATGCCATTATTTCTTTTTCTTTTAAGAAGTAGAGAGGTTTTATTTTTTGAGTGAATCCGTCGATTTCTTTAGTCTTGGGTCCTTGTCTCATGAATAGTTTTATCTGGGCTTTGAATAAGTTCATAAGCACTGCTTGGCTTTCGTCGTCTAGGTTATGACCTGTGGCTATCTTATCATAGTCTTCTGAGTATTTGTTCAGTAAGTGTCTTCTGAATGTTCCGCAGACTTTACACGCAGGGTTTCCCTCAGGTACCATGGAGTCTATGTCTTTTCCTACTTCTTCTTTGTAAGATTTTATCCTGAGAGGAATATTTTCTTTTTTGCAGAATTCGGCAAGCGTTTTTAAGGTGCCGTCTCTATAGCCTTCTATTCCTTCGTCTATAGCTAGGGCTTCTACGTTATAGCCTAGTTTGTTTAATAGGTAGAGTACCGTTACTGAGTCTTTTCCTCCCGAGGCGGCTATGCATACCTTGTCTTTTTTGTCTAGTAAGTCGAATTCTTCTATTGTTTTTTTGACTTTTTCTTCGAAGTATTCTAAGAAATGACTTTTACAAAGGGTTGGGTTTTGAAATATTGCCTTTTCAGAGCAAGTTTCGCATTTCATCCTCCTGATACCACGCTTAATATTTTTATTTCGTCTCCGTCTTCTAAGGTTTCTTCTAGTGTGATTATTTCTTCGTTTTTAATTACGAGGACTTCTTCAGGATTCACATCCAGTTCCTTTAGTAAATCCTGTGCTTTGCCCTGGAAAGGAATATTTTTTTCTTCTTTTTCAGTTTCTAAATATACTTTCATAATAAAAAGTGAATAGTGTTTAGTATAAATTAGTTGCGAAAATACTCCTTTTTTTGAAGGGTTAAATTAATAAAAGAAAACTTTACACTGTTTTAATGTATGGAAAAACAATTGTTTAGAGAGCCAGACAGGGTCTTCGTGAGTTATTTTAAACAGATAATGTCTTCTGCTAAGTCTGTTGTCTTGGCAGGTCATAAGTCTCCCGATGATGATTGTATAGCTTCTTTGCTTACTACTTACACTTATCTTAAGGAATATCTTGGATTTGAAGGGAATCTTAGGATGGTTATAACTGGTGATGAGCAGAAAAGATGGAATTATTTTAAGTACTTTGAGGAGATAGAGTTTGTTGATGATTTGGCGAATGAAATCTCCGAGGAGGATGTTGTTGTTCTTTTAGATGGTTCTCAATGGCATCGTTTTAGTAACGAACGAAGTATTGGTGATTTTTCAGGTGTTAGTGTCTGTATAGATCATCATGTTGTGAGTGGTAATGTTTTTAATGTTGCTTTGGTAGCTCCTCAGTATTCTTCTAATACGGAGATACTTTACAGGTTGTTTTTTACAAAGGAAGACATCCATAAGGATTTGGCTGAGGTTATGCTATTAGGTATATTAGGGGATACTGGCAATTTTAGGTATTTGAATCATGAAAATTCTTCTGCTTTAATCGTGGGTGAGAGGTTGATTAGAGAAGGAGGTGTTGATATTCAGATTTTAGAGTCTAAGTATAGAGGTATTGATCCTGATGTTTTGCCTGTTTTTAGAGAGTATTTGAAAAACACTGCTTTCATAGAAGAAGAAGGCTGGCCTAAAATTGCTTATACTTATCTTGGTAGGAAGAGTGCTGAAAAATATGGAGATAAATTGATTAGTCAGGTTAAGCATTTGGTGCTTAATTATCTTCTGAATTTTAGCAATGTAGAGTTTTGTTTTATGGTAAGGCCCAGGGACGAGTATTCTAATGTTTCTTTGAGGTCTATAGGCACTGTTGATGTTAACAAAATAGCTTCTGATTTGAAAATCGGCGGGGGGCATACAAGTGCTGCAGGAGGAAGTATAGAAGGTTCTCCTAAGAAGATGATTGGTCTTTTTAAGAAGTATGTTCGTGATAATCCTGTTCCTTTGCAAGAAAAGTAAAAATATTTAAATAGTTCTTGAGAAGAATCTTATATCATGGTTTTAGAGTCTATTCTCACGGCACATAGTGCAGAAAATAAGTATAGGTATGTTTTAATCTTAGGAATCATTATAAGTTTGGTGGCTGCTGTTATGGCTTCTGCTGTGGGGACTGGTAGTTTTTTAGATCCTAGTATTTTATTTATTACTTTTATAGTGATTCCTTCTGTTCCTTTAATGTATGGTCTTATTAAGTTTGAAGAAGAAAAAACTGTTAAGAGCAAGAGCGAGTGGAAGGTTTTGAAAGAGCATAGTAAGGCTCTCGGGGCGTTTATGTTTTTGTTTTTTGGTTTTATACTAGGCATGGTTTTTGTTTTTGTTTTCTTCCCAAGCGATGTGACTTCCAGTTTGTTTGAGGCTCCTCTTAAAACGCTTCATAGTATAAACAGTAATTTCGCTACAGGGATGGTAGCAGAGGGTTCTTTAGGCGCTTTTAACACAATCTTTTTTAATAATTTGAAAGTGTTGATATTGTCTGTTGTGTTTTCTTTCTTCTTCGGAGCAGGTGCTATTTTCATATTGGCTTGGAATGCTAGTGTGATTGCTGTGGCTATTGGTAGTTTTATAAGAGAAGGTATGATTAAAGCTGTCGAGTATAGTGGTTTGCATAGGATTTTGGAGATTACAGGCGTGTGGGGTACTGGTTTGTTTATGTTCTCTATCCACGGTATTCCTGAGATACTTGCTTATTTTACAGGGGGATTAGCAGGAGGTATTATTAGTGTTGCTATTGTTAATAAAGAGTATTATAAGGATAGGTTTGAGAAGGTTATTCTTGATTCTGCTGATTTATTTTTGATAAGTATTGGTTTGTTGTTCTTGGCCGCGGTTTTAGAAGTTTGGGTTACTCCTTTGATTTTTTAGAGTATTTTGAGTCTTCCTGGTTTTATTTCGAATATTTCTCCTTCGTTGAGTAATAAGTCTATGTATTTGTCTGATTCTTCTAGGTCTAGTTCTTTAAGGAGGTCTTCTAGTAGTACTCCTTCTCCTTTGTCTAGTTCTTTTATTTTTTCTAGTACCAGTAGTGCTTTGTTTGTGGTGGGTTCTTCTTTGACTTCTATGTTTTGTTCTTGTTTTACTGGTTTGTAATTTATTAGTTCTAATTCTTTTTTTCTGTATTCAATCCATTTTTTGTTGTCTATTTTTTTAACAATCTCAGGTACTAAATATTTTTTTTGTTCGTATTCTCTGGGCTTGGCTATTATTAAGACTATATCTCCGACTTTTAGTTTTTCTATGTTTATTGTTTCGTTGAATAGTCTGCATTCTATGCTTCCTGTGCCGTCTTCTACTTTGAGGGAGTTGTCTTGTTTGTCTATTATTATGGCCATTACGTTTACACGGCTGGCTTGTATTCCTTCTATGTCTATATAATTTGGTGTCCAGCCTTGCATCTGCATATATTTTGAGTTGTTTATTTGCGAGATGTTTAGTTTTATGGCTGTTTGTCTTTTAACGTCGGTCATTATTGATTTTTTAGAAGGTTGTGTTTATTTATAAATTTTCAGAACAAAGAATTATTTTCAATATAGAAAATAAATGTTTGAAAAAAAAAGGCAGGATTATTTCCTACCCCTTGCCATTTTAGCTCTGGAAACATCACCATCTTTATCAACGAAGTAAAGATAAC
>CAZAFP010000026.1:0-7496 GCA_964484835.1 uncultured Methanosarcinales archaeon | reverse complement strand
TTTCTTAAATCAGGTCCTATGTTTATTCTTAAATCCTTAATAGCCATTCTAATCTTAAAGCAGATTCACTTTAGCAAGCAATTCATTTATTATTGAATCCGTACTTATATTCTCTGCTTGACCTTCAAAATTGACTATGATTCTGTGTCTTAGAACATTATGCGCAACTTCTTTGACTTCTTCAGGCGTTACAAAAGTCTTTCCTTTTACAAGCGCTTTAGCCTTTGAAGCAACATATAATCCAATACTAGCCCTAGGGCTGGCTCCAAACGCCATATACTTAGCACTTTCTAATTTATACTTTTCCGGTCTTCTAGTTGCATCAACAAGACGAACAATATACTTCTTAACTTTTTCTTCAACAACTATTTCACTAGCCAATTTTTGAGCGTCTAACAAATCTTTTTTAGTTAATACTTTTTTAAGATTAAATTCTGAAAAACTTTTAACACCTAAATTTCTTTCAAGAATTACTAATTCTTCATCATTACTAGGATATCTCATAATAGTTTTAAACAAAAACCTATCTAGTTGCGCTTCAGGCAATTGATACGTACCTAATTGCTCCAAAGGGTTTTGTGTGGCCATTACAAAAAAAGGACTTTCTAAATCATAAGAATTCTTTCCTATAGTTACTTGTTTCTCAGCCATCGCTTCTAAAAGAGCCGATTGTACTTTAGGAGGACTTCTATTAATCTCGTCACCCAATACGAAGTTTGCAAAGACAGGACCTTTTATAGTATGAAATCCTCGTTTTTGATCATAAGTAGTTATACCAACAATATCTGTAGGTAATAAATCAGGTGTGAATTGTATTCTGGAATAACTACAACCAGTTATTTCTGCTAAGCTTCTTACTAAAAGCGTTTTACCAATACCAGGAATACCTTCTATTAAAACGTGACCATTACACAATAATGCTTCAAAAAGAGAATGGACCATTTCTTCTTGACCAACAAATATTTTAGAAAGCTCTTCTTTAGCCTTAGTTATTTTTTTACCATAGTTTTCAACTTGAATGCTCATGTCCTTTCCAGATTTATTAACAGTTCCCATTAATGAATAGTTCACATTTAAGTTTTTATATATTTATGTCTATACTCCACAATGATGACATCGTTTTTTTTAGAAAGTTTTATATAACCAAAAAATGAATCAGATAAATTATGGAAAAAGAGGCGAAACAAGTTTCTAAAAATGAAGTAATTAGTGAAAGCTTAAGAAAAACAAATTATTTAATATCCAAAAATAAAGTCGAGGAAATAGAACTCTACGAAGTTTCTAAAGAATTTTTTAAAAAATATTTGGATATAGACTATGAAGCTACTAGTAATGAATTAATAAATATAATTAATAAAACCTACATACCAGAAGGTCTTGATAAAGACATGAAACAATACTTAGAAGCTTTGTCCGTTGTAGAATATAAAGATTCATCCTTAACAGATGAAAAAATAAATTTAATGCTTACATATTTACAAGCAATCCTTAAAAAATTGGATTCTAGTGGAAAAAAGAAAAAAGGTTTCTGGAAAAAATTATTCGGCAAAAAATAAATTCTAAAAAAATTAATTTTTCTTGAAGAACCTTTGTTTTATACCAAGGCTTACAAATAAAGTTATGCTGAATAACGTTAACACCCCTACCCAGAACAGAATCTGAGTAGTAAATTCTTCACCAATAGAAAGACTTCTTTGGACAAAACCAGGACTTTCTCTCCTAATAGGTTCTTCATCATCTAACAAATACCTACAACTATTTATAACAGAATCGACCATACTGCTAGCTTCTTCAAACTCCCCATTTTGCAATAACTCATTTGCTTGATCTAAATAATAATTTAATTCCTGACATTCAGGATTATCTTCTAATAAATCCCTTGCGAAAGTAACTTTTACCTGAGTAGTTTCTCCAATACCTGTCTGCTCTAAACTACTTATCAAAATACTCGCAGAGTCGCTGAATTCAGGCTCTACCACACCAACCTCTACTATTATCTCATAAGGACCGCCTTCCCTATAATCAGATAATAATAATTCAGTTGAAGCTTTTTGTCCTTCAGATAAAGATGAAAAATAATCTCTTGTGAAAGATTTAGTAACATTATGAGTAGGTACTGAAGCATCTAAAGTTATTCCTCTAAGATTATTATCCCACGTATTTTCAAGTTCTACAGGTATACTTATAGTTCTATTTTCATAAATAGTTGTATTACCAGGGAATAATATACGGATAGGTTTAGGAACATCAACTTCTTCTTCAAAAGGAATAGGCATAGTAGTTGGAGACGTAGTAACTCCTGTGTCGTCATCATCTTGATCATCATCGTCTTCGTCAAAGTCTTCAGTGAGAACAATTATATCAATAGGATTGCTTCTAGCCTCCCATTGGTATTGATCCGTAGCTACAAATGTAACGTTAGAACACTGACCAGTATAGCCTTTAGGAGATATTGTTATATCATCACCTTCTATGTCTATATCTACCAGAGTACACGGATTTTCGAAATCTATAGAATAGTTAAGAGTGTTAGGTTCGTTTTGACCAACATACCTTATACCATCCCTGTTAAGATCATCCTCTAAATTATAAAATCTTTGGGTTCTTTGAGTAAAATTGCCTTGTATAGGCCTTCTATAACTAAGATAATCCTCTCTCGTGATAGTACCGGGAACTTCTATATTATTCAAACTATCTTCACAAAACTCGACAGGAGTGGGTAGTGCTTCTAAATGTATGAACCAAGTCCAACTTGCTACGCCATCTCTCTCATCCTCTGCATAAAGAGTTAAATTACGCGTTGTATCATTTGCAACATCGACTATAAATTCAAAACTAGAATTAACTCCCGGCTCTACATTAGCTAATTCTTCTTGTTCAACGCCATCCAATACCCAAGTATAAGACACATTATTATTAGGAAGTGTATCCGTATCGATCTCAACTATTGCATCAAATATAAAATCATCAAGTTGACCAGGAGTTAAAATTGCCTCTGTACAGTTTTCTTTAAAAGAAACATCAACCTCATAATACAAAGTTATATCTTCCGAATTTTCTCCTTCATTAACATTCCTAAAATCGAAAACAGTACCGTTATCATAATAAGGCCTTATTTCTTGAAATTCAGGTATTTCAGTAGCTGCTTCAACATCAAAAGTTATGTTTTGAGTGTCATTCAAACCCCCAGAGTCAAAAACACCTATTTTGATAAAAGCTTCACCTATCGTAGTTGGTGTGAATTTTAATTCGGCAATTCTCAAAGACATATTTTCCCAAGAAGAAGGGTCATAGCCAGTCATTTCAAAAGATACATCTTCTAAAGAGCCATAGTCTAAAACTTCGAAAGAAAGATTTTCATCACTGTGTAACAAATCATAATCCCTTGCATAAATTTGTTTAGTATACTCTCTATTAGCAGATCTGGTTGAAATAGTAATATCATGCGGCTCGTGGCTTCCAGAAGGATCTACAAAGAATGGAGCGTCATTCTCAGGTATTATCGTGAAATTTAAAATTCCTGTAGAATTATTATCTGTAGCTCCTAGTTCATCAAACAAAGTAATATTTAATTCATGATAACCTACTTGTTCATTACTAAGTCTTAAATCAGATTCTGTTAAATTCAAGAGCCATTGTATATTTCTTTGACCATCGGTTTCGTTGCTTAAAACAGTAAAGTTATAATAACTATTAGAAAAATCCGTAGACGAATTATAATTTAAGAGCATATTATTTTCTTGGAAATCAGTACCATTAATAATTAATAAAATGCCATCGTATTGGCTAAAAGTATTATTTTTAGGCAAGTCCAAAACAGGAGGTTGGTTCTCTTCAACAGTTAATTGAATTACCTTAGAATCATTTTTAAAACCGTCTGAAACTGTTATATTAAGACTGTGATTTCCTATAAAATTTTCATCTGTCAATACAAAGTTTATCAATCCAGAAGAACTATTTATATAAAAATCGGTATTATTAACAGAATATGTTAAATTAGCGTATTCTGCCGCGTTATAAGTCAATTCGTCAGGATCGGAAGCGTTGACTTGATACTCGAAAGGAGTGTTAGTGTAAGCCGTTTGTTCGTATATACTGCCGTGTTGACTAATATTATGTATTACAGGAGGATCATTAACATTAGTTATGTTAATAAATAAAGTTTCAACGTCCTCGCCGCCTTCATTATCAAATACTCTTATATCAATATATCTGCATATTACATGATCAACATTAAGAGTTTGATTTATGAGACCTTCAGCCACAGTTACGTTTTCATCTTCATAAGTTTGATTGAATTGATTTATTTTCTCTATAGACCAAGGAGAATTGTCTTGGCAATACTCCAATTCTTCGTTTAAATCAGAGGGTTCCACACTAAAATCAAGAATATCATTTTCATCATAATCTAAAGCTTCCACTTCTAAACTAAAATTCCCATATTGTATTCCTTCAGAAGTTAAATTTTCAAAATCAGTTATGAAAAGAGGATCGAAATTAACAGCATCAATATCTAAAGTGAAATTTATTTGATCCGGAAGCCTAGATTCATTATAACCATAGCTGTCTGTAAGATTGACCGTTACGTTCCACAAACCAACGTTTGCATTTGTAGCTATATTATTAGGCATATGCCCCGGAGTTTCAGTATTAAAGAAAAGATTACCTGAAGTATCATCTGTTTGATTAAATTCTAAATCTGTAAGACGTTCACCGTTAGAAACGGCAGATACTGTAAAATTAAGAGGATAGTTCATCTCTAAATCTTTACCTTCTAAATTAAGAGTCCAAACCTCGTTAGAGTCAATTTCTATAACAATATCCTCTACATCATCTTTTGTTTCTTCTGTAAAAT
This sequence comes from uncultured Methanosarcinales archaeon, assembly GCA_964484835.1. Classification (GTDB taxonomy): domain Archaea; phylum Nanobdellota; class Nanobdellia; order Woesearchaeales; family 21-14-0-10-32-9; genus SKIS01. The sequence goes on along the minus strand of CAZAFP010000026.1, from coordinate 2,641 downwards.
ATGCTTGGTTATTAACGGGAACAAGTGTAAATCTGAAACTAGTACCTTTAGTTACGAAATCATCATCAACTTCCTCCCTAGCCTGTATTATTATGCTTTCATTAACAGTTTGTTTATCATCTGTAGGATCCCAAGAACCTGTTATTGTTTCATGAGTAGGAAGACAAGATATCTCACCAGTTTCACCATCATGCAATTCACAAAAATCGTCGCTTTCTAAAAGATATTCTAAATCAGTACCTTCTGCATCTTCAGATCTTATATAAAAAGTATATTCTTCGTTTTCAACAAGGTTAAAGTACTGATCGACTTCATCAGTCGCATCCACATCAAAATAAAGTCTGGGAACGCTAAAGTTACCACCATCAGAACTCATAACACCAAAACCTTGAGATTGTTTAATTTCAATGTAATCCAACCTTTCTAAGAAAGCAGTTCCATTATTAACTAAAACCTCTATTTTAGTAGTGTTCAAACTACTTAAGTCGCAAGTTTCGGAACAAGATTCCTCAAAAGATCCATTTTGCTCAGCAGAATATAAGTTTTTAACACCTTCTGAAGTGAATAAATTAATCTCTAAATAACCACCTTCGAATTCTCCCGTAACAGTTAATGATTTTAAATTTTCCTTTTCAAAATCTAATAAAGAATCAGATTCGTAATATTCTTCAATTATTTCAAAACCTGGAGAATCAAAGCTATAAGTCGCGAAGCCAGTGAAAACGCCTTGATAAAGACTCACAACTACAAACAAGCCTAATACCAAAGACACTGTCGCTAATAAAGATTTGTTTTTTTTATCCGCCACTTTAATTTTTTTTCTTTCCTCCAGAGTTGTTAATTTATACTTTACTATAAAAATTTTATTTTTTTGTATTCCACGAAACTACATATGTTAAATAATCATAAAGCTTTGTTATTTCAAACTTCAAGCTTCTTTTCTTAGCATCATCAAGTAATTCATACTGTTCTAAACAATTGTAATAGTATTTTTTAGCATCATCTAACTGGTTAAATTGTAATGCATTATAAGCATTATGGATATTTCTTAATATAATCTCAGTATTACTGCCTTTTAATTCGTAATTTTCAACATCATGATTAAAATCTTTCTTATTAATCTCTGAAGTGTTTAGTATAACCTGTCTTAATTCTTCCAAATATGCATTAACATAAGATTTGGAAAGCGTTGCTTTTTTAGTCTCTAATAAGTACATTTTCCTATATAATTTACGGAATGCATTTTCTAAGGGCTCTCTCTTAAGTTTGATTAACTTTTGGATTAACTCGCTTCTTGTGAATTCTTTAGGCAAATCAAATGCATAACTAAAGTATTTTCTATTTGCAGATGTTAAAGCATGCACTAGAGGACGAGTAGACTTTATATAATTATTAGCCAAATCTACATCTGAAGAGGCTTGATTTAATTTTTTGAGCAGTTCTTCTTTTTGTTTTTGATTTAACAAAATCTGTTTTCTCTCATACTTCATGAGATGCCACAATAACCTCGCATATAATACCTTTATTTCTTTTCTGAATGTTAAGTAACCAATTGCAATTAAAGAAAAAGCTAAAATGGAAGCTAAAACTAAGGTGAATAAGCCTTCTTCGTCATCTTCATCAGGAACTGGAGAAGGAGTTTCTACCTGAACTTCTTCCTCTTCTTCCTCTTCTTCATCATCTTCTTCCGGCTCTTCAGGATCTTCAGGAGGGATATATTCACAGTCTTCCCAGAAAGTTCTTTCGTAATTATCAGGATCGCAAGCATTCTGATCATAACAATCCCTGTACCTAGTGCCGTCCGGGAAGCATTCGCTCCAAGAAGTGCAATCCCATTTAGGTTCACATTCATCCCTAGTAGGTCCTACTGAAGGAGAAGGCTCGGGTTGTTGGTCATCACAGATTGCCTCTAAAGTAATCATGTTAGACTCTACACTTAAACCTTCAGGATCAGTTGCTGTAAAATATATTTCGTCATCGTCACAGTTACCAGAAGGATTACTTACTAATACTTCTGTAGTCTCAGGATTTATAGTAATTTCAAAGTTTTCTAAACCGTGAACTGTATAATTAAGAACGGGATCGTCAGGATCATAAAAATATTCGTCTAAATACCAAGAGAATCTAGTAGAGCCCTCTCTTAAACTAATACTTCCTATATTTTCTATTAATTCAGGAGGGTCATTGACAAATAGTACTTCGAAAGAATAAGGCGAGAATGTAGATCTTCCGCAACCATCATCCATAGTTGCATATATATTTATAAAATGCTCACCAACTGCATAGTTAGACGCGTTTAAATATAAATTACCATCATTATCAATAGTAGCATTTAAACCTTCAATATCCATATCGTCTAAACTATAATTAAGATTTGTATCCCTGAAAGAATAGCTCTCCACACTACACTCTAAAGAATTATCTTCTATACGAGTACTTTGGTTAAATTCATCAGGACAAGTAATATTAACAATTTCGGGATCGGCACTAACGCAAAGACTCATAACACTAACGGTTTTCCCTTGTGTTTGTAAAGAATCGTCTACTACAGAAACCACATTTACTATTAGTAATGTTTGCATAACGACAGTACTTAAAAGTACAAGAACCGCAACTAAGACATAATTTTTCATCTAAGAAT
>CAZAFP010000025.1:0-7575 GCA_964484835.1 uncultured Methanosarcinales archaeon | reverse complement strand
TGGGTGGGTACGAACGGTTTTTTGAGTGACTTTCCCTCCAGGTTCGTTTTAGAAGTTATTTTTATTCGATTTCGAAGTCTACTAGTACGGGTAGGTGGTCGGAGTATTTTAGGTTTAGGATTTCGTAGTTTTTTATATTCACGCTTTCGGTTACTAGTATGTTGTCTAGTCTGTATTTTGGTTTCCAGCTTGGTCCGGTGTATATTATGTCGTGTTTGGCGCATTCTTCTTGGTATGCGTCGGTTAGTTTAGTGTTGTCTAGTAGGTAGTCTAGTTCTTTTTCTTTGAAGACGTTAAAATCTCCTACTAGCAGTAGGGGTGTTTCGTATGTGTTTATCAGTTCTGCTAGTTCTTTTATTTGTTTTTTTCTTGTTTTCTTGAAGAGGCTTAGGTGTGCGAGTAGGATGGTCATTTTCTTGGGTGTGTTTAGGGTTGCTTCTATAACTAGTCTTTTGAATCCTTTGCTGAGGTAGTGTTTTTTTATGGTGTCGATTTCGTATCTTGTTAGTATTGCGTTTTCTTGTGTGTTCAGTATTGGTATTTTTAGGACGTATTTGTATATTCCTTTGGTTATGTATTTTAGTCCGTGGGCTATGTATTTCATGCCTAGTATGTTTGAGAAGTATTCTATTTGGCTTTTGTGTTTGTATCTGGCGCTTCCTCTGTCGACTTCTACTAGTGCTAGTATGTCTGGGTTTAAGGGTTTTAGTGCGTCTGCTATTTTTTTATCGAATCCTTTTTTAATCCTGAGGTAGTGGTATATGTCTAGGTATTGGAGGCTGTTCTTTGTAGTTCCTCCTAGGTATTCTACGTTGTATAGTATTAGTCTCGCCACTTTTTTTTCTAAAAATAAAAAGAAAAATAAGGATATAAAAATCCTTTGTTTTTTCTAGTCTAAGTATAGTTTTATCTTTGCAGGGTCGTATCTCCAGTCTTTGGCCAGTCTTCCTGTCTTTTTGTAGTACTTAGCTAGTCTTCTGATTTTGCTCTCTGTTAATTGTAGTCCTCTGTTTGCAGTTGTGTCTTTGTGGTTTTCTTCTAAGTGGTCTTTAACCATTACTGCTTTTTTTATGAGGTGTAGTAAGTCTTCTGGTAATTCTCCTAGTTGTTCTTTTTCTTTTAGGACTTGGCTTATTGTTTTTCCTAGCATTACTTTTATGTCTGGGATGCCGTATTCGTCTCTCATTATCATGCCTATCTGGCTTGGTTTCTTGCCTTCCTTGGCGTATTTTTCGATTAGTTTCTCGACTTCTTTAGGTTTTAATTTAACCCATGACGGTACTGTTTTCTCTACGGGTTTTTTACTTCCGCTTTTTCCTTTTGCTCTGCTGTGCATTCTTGCCATTTTTTATCACCTTTCCGGTTTGAAAGAGCCATTTGACCTTTTCAACCATTGTTTCTTTTGGATTCAAATCTTTTTTAAAAAGTTTATTGTTTTAAATTCTAGTTTTACTGCTAGGTTCAGGTCTTCGTTTAGTAGGTAGTCTTTCTTTTCTTCGAATCCGTAGATAGAACATATTTTCGTAAGTTCTTCTCTTAGCAAGTCCTTTGTTTTTTTAAGGTCTTCGGAGTATTCTTTGTAGTCTAGTATTCTATTGTTTATTTTTACAAACATATATTTTCATGTTTGTTTCTTTTTAATATTTTTATTCGTGTCTTTTTTCGAATTTTATTCGAGTTCTTCCAGGCTTTCCGATTGTTTTACCATCTCGTCGAGTTTATCTTTGAACTCTTGTTCGGTTATCACGCCTTTTTCTATCAGTAAGTCTAACAGTACGGTTAGTGTGTGTTGGTTGCTGTATGCTACGTCTTCTAGTGCTAGTGTTTCATAATCTTTTTCTTGCATTTTCTTTTTACCTCGTTATTTTTTTTAGTTTTTCGTGTATTAAAGTCATTGCGTATGTGTCTAATTCGCAGTATTTCAGGAGTTCTTTTTTTGTTTCAGGGTTTTGTTTTTTGTTTTTGTATGTCATTTCGTAGAACGTCCTCCCTGCTTTTTCTCCGTCGCTTATTTCCAGCTCTTCGTAGTTGAGGTCTGAAAACAAGGGTAGTATTGCTTTTAAGCTATAGCTTCCTTTTTGTTTTTTATTGTAATAATCGAATTTTTTAAAAGGTTCTGCTAAGTCTATGAATCTTTCGAGTGTTGAGTTCAGAAAATTCGCTTCTTCGGGGAAGTCTCGGGCGAGGTCTTTTATTATTTTCTTTTCGAAAGACGTGTTAAAGGCAATTATCGGCCCTGGCTCCAGGTCTTTCTTCAGGGATTGTATAAAAGCAAGTCTTGGATCTTCGTATCCTTCGTATAAAAATTCTTTGTGCTTATTATTTACGTGTAAAGAATATTGGAATGGTATTTGTTGGTAAGGTTTCGTGTTTTTAAACAAAGGTATGGCTGTTTGGAAAGTCTCGAAGTCTATGTAATTAAGATTTCCTTTAAGTTTATCCAGGAATTTTTTTATTTTTTCTTTGTTGATGTATTCTTCGTTTTCTTTTTGTATTAGTTGTTTGTCTGTTAATTGAAAGTCTGGCGTGTCTTTCATAAGTATGATTTTTTGTTTGTATAGTTCCAGTGCTTTCTTTTTGTGGATGCCTGCGAATTCAAAAACATTATTTTCTGGCAGGTTTTGTAGGAATTCGTCTATCAATACATTTCCGTACTCGCTCTTGGGTATGTCTTCCGGATTAAAAGGCGGTTGCTCCTCTGATTTTAAGGTTTTGAACATTATGTTTATGTTTTTTTCAACGTCTTCTTGCATACTTTTTATGTCTTCGGTGACGTCGACTTTTTTAAACATCTTTTCGACTTCCAACTCTTCTTTTCTGACGTATGTATTGTCTATTATCATCAAACTTGCTTTTTTTATTTCTATGCCTGCTTTTTTTAATACGTATGTTTGAAAAGCTATGTCTTGTAAGTAAATATTTTTAACTTTCGTACTGCTCTTTATCTCTATGAGTTCCAAGCCGTCTCCTGGCTTTAGGATGTCTATTCTCGCGTATAGGTTGTCTTTTAGTATGCCTGCTTCGTAGATAGTTTTTTTATTTATCGCGTCTTTTGTGGCTTCTAAGTTTTCTTTAAAAGGTAGTTTTGACAAGTCCAGTCCTTCGTATATTTCTTTAACTAGTTCTTCCGCTTCTTTCCCGGTGGCGAACCTAGATTTTAGGGTTTCGTCTGGCTCGGGTATGCTTTCTGGTTTGTAAACCGTTCTCCATAGAAGTGCTTGGCTTTCTAATCCTGCTAAGTATCTTGACTTGGTTATTAACATTTAACAAATGGGTAGAAAATCTTGGTTTATAAGAGTTGTGCGTTTTTAATTTATTTTAAAAGTGGCTTTCTTTTAAGCTAGTTTCTAATTTATTATCTATGAGGTATGTTCTTGTTTGTTCGTCTTTTTGAGAATTTCCGTTAAGCAAGTTGTATTTTACTGTTGCTAAGTCTTTTTTTTGATCGTATTTGAAAGATTCTACTGCCATTTTGAAGCCGTTTAAGTGTTCTACTTGTATTGCGTAGTTTTCATTAACTACGTAGACGCTTCCTGTGTTATCTTGGTTCCTCACAGTTATTAGACCGGCTTTACCTGTTTTATCTAATGTCACGTCATCTATTAGTAAATCGTCTATATTTTGTTTTGGCTTCAGTAGTGATTCTTTTCTTGATTTTTCTATTTTTTCAATACTGTCGGTTATATTAAACATGTCACTACTGGAAAGTATTTTTCTTTATAAACTTTTTTATTTGTTTTCTGCTAATAAATGATAAGAATTATTGTTATATGCGTGTTTAGATTCTAAGGTTCTATTAACATGGACTGTACTTAAAGGATTGGCTGCAGGGATTCCTCTGTTGTAAGCACTGAGTGCAGAATGCCAATCTCCAAATCTTTCGTATTGCCAGTTTAAGAACTTAGCAGCTGCCTCTATTGATTTCTCAGGATCAAATCTTTCGTCTTTTTTCATTATTAAATCCAAATCATTATTATTTCTTCTAACCATTTCTTTTAATTCACGTCCGTTTACTAAATCTACTCCTGTATTGACTCCGTTACCATATATTTCTAATCCGAGCCATATTGCTGTTCCTGGTTGCATCTGCATCAAACCTGCCCCTCCGTCTCCTGAAGAATTCAATTTTAATGGTTCTCCATAACTTTCTTGCATGGCCAAGCCTGCCAATAAACCTTCAGGCATGTCATATTTAGATTCGTACTTTTTAAATAAATTGTCGAATCTTTTAGCTCTTTCCACTCTTCCTTGCATTGTCCATTTAGGCGTTGTTATTTTTTCTAATTCTGAATAAGAATAAGCATCGTTACCATGTTCTTGTTCGTTGGCTATTACTTCGTACTTGTTTGCTTCGGGCTGGTAATTCTTAGGAGTCTCAGTTTTTAAATCAAAAGGAAGGCTTAAAACAGCGGCTGTTAAAAATAAAGGCTTTAAAAAACCCTTTTTTTCATATTTAATATTATTTTCCTGTTTTAAATTTTGTTCTAAGTCCATTTTAACCTCTTTTTTAACATTTTAAGCCTTTTTTTAATATATTGTTTTTAATTTTAAATTTGAAAAGTCTTTTAATTTATCTAAGTATTATAAAAATCTTTTCTTTACACTCTCTAAATAAATAATGTTCTGTAATAACTCTCAAATAGTAACATTTATATAGTTGGTTTGGTTAAATAAAAAAATATGAAACTAGCCATAACAGGCTCAGAAGCCGAAAAAGTCGCAAAAACACTCGTCAAAAACAAAAAGTTCAAACACGCAAACCTAGACGACGTAGCAAGAAAAGACCTAGAAAGAACAGCCAAAGCCACAAAAAATCAAATAGAAAAACACAAAAAATTCCTAAGGACGTATACAACACCTACAATATTCATAGAAAGAATCAACTCCTCAATAAAAAAAGACGAAAAAACAGTAATAACAGGAATACAAGAAAAAAAAGAAATACAAAAACTAAAAGAACTAGACTTTAAAATAATACATGCAGGCCAAGACGAAGGCTTCAAAAAACAAGCACACATAATACTAAGAAAAACAAAAGACTACACAGACAAAATAGAAAAAGCACTAAACGACCTACACGCGAGGCCTGACTGGGACGAATACTTCTTCGAAATACTAAAAGCCGTAAGCTTAAGAGCTACTTGCAACAGAGGAAGAGCAGGAGCAATAATAGTAAGAGACAACACAATACTAAGCACGGGATACGTAGGAGCACCAAGAGGACTGCCTCACTGTGACGAAGTAGGACATTTAATGATGAAAGCAGAATACGACTACGGAAAAAAAGAACACTGCATAAGAACAACCCACGCGGAACAAAACGCGATAGTACAAGCAGCCAACACAGGAACATCGCTAAACAACTCTACAATATACATATACATGGAACCATGCATACACTGCACAAAGATGATAATAAATGCGGGCATAAAAAGAGTAGTATGCAGAAAAAAATACCAAGCAGCCAACCACTCCAGAACCATGCTAAAACAAGCAGGTATAAAACTAGACGTCTTAGAAGACGTAGTAGAAGACTATAAATAAATTTATATTTAAGTTCTTAAAATTAAAAAAGTATGGTTGAAGTTTTCAGAACATACGATGTACGCGGAAAATACCCGTTAGAGGTAAATGAGGATTTTGCTTACGATTTAGGATTCGCATTCGCCAACTACATAAAAGGAGAAATCTTAGTCTGCAGAGACGGACGCTTAAGTTCGAAGTCCTTAAAAGAAAGCTTTACCAAAGGAGTAATAGACGCTGGCTTTGACGTTTTAGACATCGGACTAGCAAGCACTCCCTATGCTTACTACGTATTATTACAAAGAGGAAAAGGCGGAGTAGTCATAACGGCCAGCCATAACCCGGGGGAGTATAACGGCTTTAAACTATTAAGAGAAAAAGCATTCCCGATTTCCAAAAGCAAAGGCTTAGAAGAAATAAAAAGCTTGATGAACCAAACAAAAAACAAAACAACTAAAGGAACACTCAGAGAAAAAAATTACTTTAACGAATACCATGGTTTCTTAAAAAAATTCTTAACAGACTCTGACTTGAAAATAATTGTTGACCAAAGTCACGGAAGTGGCTGGATAGAAACCAGCGTGCTAAAAGAAAAATACAACGCTATATTACTAAACACGGAGATAAACGGAAACTTCCCCAATCACGGACCCGATCCGAAACAAGAAAATAACCAAGAACAAATAAAACAAAAAATAAAACAAGAAAAAGCAGACCTAGGCATAATACTAGACGGGGACGCCGACAGGGTCATGTTCATAGATGAAAACGGAACGTGGATAAAACCAGACCTCGCCAGTTTAATCTTATTAGAAGACTTTAGAAATGGTGTTATTGTTTGTGATGTTGCATGTACGAAACAACTAGCCGAGACAGCCAAAGAATACAACATAAAAACTGTTGTTTCAAAGATTGGAAGAACACATATTAGCGAGAAAGTACACGAAGTAAACGCTGATTACGGAATAGAAGTAAGCGGACACGCATTCTTTAAAGAATTCAACGGATTCGACAACCCACTCATAAAAATAGCCAAGATCATAAAAAACTTAAAAGGAAAAAAACTATCTTCTGTCTTGAAAAAAATGACGTACTACCAAAGCGGTGAGTACAATTACAAAGTAAAAAACAAAGACGAAATCATAGAAAGAATAAAAAGAATTTACAAAGACTACGAACGAGACGAACTCGACGGCTTATCAATCCACGCCAAAAACTACTGGTTCAACATCAGAAAAAGCAATACAGAACCACTCCTAAGACTCAACGTAGAATCAAAAAACAAAAACACAACAAAACAAATCTTACAAGAACTGGAAGGAATTTTGAAAGGGTAGTTCTAAATCCTTTTTTCTTCGTTATTGTTCTGTTGAGTATTATGGTTTATTTCTTGATTCGGATTGAATGAATTTGTTGTGTTGGTAAAACTTTGTGCGAAGTTCATAATTCCTCCTTGCATTGAATTATCTATTAGTTGAACGCTTAGTACGTCTGCTAATTTTTTAGCATCTTGCTTAACATAATTTGTTAAAGCCATATTTGCAATTCCTGCTGAAGAATTACTTCTATAAACAGTTATCTCGTTATCTTTTAAGTTAATCTTTACTGATCTTTGTCTAGTTGTAGAATGTCCTCTTCTTCTATTCATTGAGGTTCTCAATGTTTCTTCGTATTTCACGCTTGTAACGTCTGTGAAAGATTTTGTTTTTTCTTCTTTTTTATATAATTTAAAAAGTTTGAATTGTATGATTTGTTGATTTTGATCAACAGTAGTTATTATGCCTTTCCAGAAAAACAAACTTGCGATTCCTCCTATTATTAATGCGAAAGGCATGTAAGATTCGAAGTTACTTGAATCAAAAGGTATGTTTAAAAACCATACAATCCCTGCTATTGTTATAATTATAGGAACTATTATTCCTAGCACACTAAAGTCTTTTATTCTGTGTATTCCTGGACTTACTTCTTTTAATATCATAATTATATCTTAAAATTAGTTCTTTAAATAATTTGTTTTTTTTTTTAGAATTGTTTAATAGCCCCGCCCGGATT
>CAZAFP010000024.1:0-7595 GCA_964484835.1 uncultured Methanosarcinales archaeon | reverse complement strand
AATAAACAAGGTTTTCCTTTTTTAAATAAAAGTAACCTGAGAAAGATGCTATTTATGCCTGGAAACCTCAGATTTATAAGCTCTGAGTTTCTCTTCAAGATTATCAAAATCTTTAGAAAACTCACTTCTTCCATCTGTTTCCCTGAAAACACTACCAATTACACTATAGTTAAAAACTAAACTATCATGTATATCGTTGATGACATTTAAGTGAACTATACCCACCATACCTCTCATTATTCTATCTCTTCCTCGTTGACGTTCAGTTTTGTAAAAAGATTCTAAAATTTCTCCATCATCTAAATATTTACTAGACGTAATTTCCAAAAATTGAAGATAAGGATTTGACTCGTTATCACGTTTAATATCAGTAATTAAATTATTGGAGTTGGTCAAATCGGAGAAAGTCTGAAGTACTTGTATACCAGGTCTATACAATATCGAGTCAGAAAACTCTTCAGTTAAATATTCGAAAACTTCTTCTTGACCTTTCAAGCCTTTTATGATATCGTCATTGTATGTCATCATGAAGTAGTGAATCTCGGAACATTTATATAACTTACGGAAAAACCTTATTTTTAGTAAAATATAAATAATATTTGTTACAAAGACTGTTTTATGTCAAAGCTAAGCTTTAACGAGTTTTTTAGGTTTTGGTTTAGCTATTGCTATTTCTTAGAGGGTTGTTAAGCAACAACTTGTTTTCAAAGATTAAACTTTGGAAGTTAAGGTTGTGAAAAAATCCTTTTTTTTTCAAAGGTTCATTACAAAGACAGTTTAAGAAGGTTAAAAAAATGATATTAGATGATTTAAGAAACTTACAAGAGCAAGTTATTAAAGAGCAAAAACCAAGTTCGACACCGAGGATTATAACAACAATAATCCATAATGATTTAACAGAGAATATTAAGTATGATCCTTTACCTTATGAAAAAGCTTTACTAAATGGTCATGAGCCTGGTGATTATTACTACATTAGTTGTATAAGAGAGAATAGCAAGAAAAGCTTATTAGAAAATGTTTTTTCAAAAGGATTAGACGAATTCGAAGGATTACAAGGTAGAACTCCTTATAAAAATAGTTTTACTAAAGAAGATGTTATGAACAACATTAACAATTTAAAGCCTTTAAGGGAAACGTACGTTATTGCTGATAAGGATTTTGAAAAAGAAGCAAATAATATATTAAACAACAGAAGTTTAGATTACAAAACAGTAATTCGTTAATATATCACAATTTTTTCTTTGTTTTTTAATAATTCTTTGTGAAATAGAAACATTTTTATAGTTTTTGTACTTATAATCATTATGCCTCACAAGTACGATTTATTCATTGAAATAGCTAAGAAAGGAAGTTTGAAGTCTAAAGAAATCAATATTTCTAATAAGAATTATTACCTCGAAGAGTTAGAAAAAGAAGGTTTGATAATAAAAAATAAAGAAATTAAGGTAAAAAATAATAAGAAAACACAAAATTTATACTCTTTACTAAGGTATTGTCTTAATAATAATCTTAACTATAGATTTTACACAAAAAATACGACTTTACAGTTCTTAGAGGATTATTTTTGTAATAAAAAAGTTACTATATCTCTTAATACAGAGTCTAATATTAGAGAGCAATTGTGGAAGGATACTTTCCTTGTTTACTTTTCAAAGAAACCTTTGGATTATATAATATTAAACCATACTTTCTTTAAAGAATTATTAAGTTACTATGATAAGGAATACTGTGAAAGAAATATACCTAAAACATCTGTTTTAAACAAAGTAAGTAATATACGACCTAAGAGGATATTAGAAAAGAATATTTCTTTTATTCATACAAGTTTACAATTAGAAGGTAATCTTCTTACGCTTAGAGAAACACAAAAAGTATTAAAAGAAGAAACTTTAAAGGATGAAGTTCGAACTAAAGATATTTTTGAAACAGTTAATTATGATGAAGCTATTAAATATTCTAAATCCTTAAATAAAATAAGTTACGATGAATTATTAAACATACATAGTATTGTTATGAGACATGAAGGTCATGCAGGTAAAATAAGAAGTGAGAATGTTGTTATTAAGAATAATCCTTCTTTTAAAATCTTAAGTTATAAAACAATAAATAAAGAGTTAAATAAATTATTAGGGATTTTAAACGATCATTCTAAAAAGTCAGTTTTTGAAATTTGTGAAAACGCTAGTTTCATTCATAACCAATTACAATACATCCATCCTTTTTTAGATGGTAACTCAAGAACTACAAGGTTAATCACACAATGGTATTTTGAAAGGCATAAATTAGCTTTTGACATACCTCTTGGTTTTACCACACATTACACTAATCAAACCAAAGGTTATAAGAACAGGGATGATTCTGAATTAACAATAATTTTTTGTTTAATCATAATTAGCTTATCTTATTTATCTTAATAATCAATTTTTATTTTTTGAATAATTTTTTGTTTAAACTTTCAAATTCATTCACTAACTTTGAAAATACAGGGATTTTTTTGTTTTTTAAATATAAATATCCTGATACGGATGCTATTAATGCTCCTATCGCATCCAGTATTAAATCTATCATCGTATCTATTACTCCAAGTCTCGTATTACAATACTCTATCCCTGGTTCGCACAAGCCTCTTGCTTTTTGCATGTTCATATTAAAGAATTGATCTACAAAGAACTCAAATATCTCCCATCAAACACCCAGTGTCAGTGCAAAGCAAAAAGCAAACAGTGCTATGAATGCAGGATTTGCTTTGAACTTTCCTGTTTTGAAAAGTATATACATTATTAAAAACCCTGCAAATCCAAGCGCTATACCAGATAGTAAATGAAGTAATGAATCCCACCACCAAAATCTAAAGTAAAACTCTCTTAATTCTCCTAAGAATAAACTTGCGTAAATAAAAAGTATTATAAAAAGTTGTATTGAATTCGGTAGTGCAACATCATATTTTTTGTTTAATAACCACGGAATAAAAGATAATATTAAAGCTAAAGAACTTACGAATAATGCCATCCAGTTTAATTCATAAATACTACCCAGTATAGCAATTACTAAAGATAATCTTATTAGTCCTACGAATATTTTTTGTTTATCCATCTTTGATAAAAAAATAGTCATACAAGGTATTTTAAATATCTTTTCAAAAAACAACTACAAAAAAAAACAATTTTAGAAAAAGAAGGTATTAATTATATAATATCAAGAACCTAATAATTTGTCTATAGGACTTTTTATTTCATCCAAGTCTTTTAGTGATAATCCAGCACCTTTAGCATCATATTCTTTATCACTTTCTAATTCTTCCACAGATAACTCACCCCCATTATCTTTTTCTATTAGAAAAGCTTTGTTACCCACCGCTCTTATATTTGGTTTTCCTAAAACGTTACGCATCATATAAGTAGTATGAAGATGACCATCAACAGTTATTTTAGCAAGATCACTGAGTTTGGCCGCGCTTAAAAGAGTAGGCACTTCACTAGCATACTTGTCTTTTTTCCAAGCACCAACACCAATCTGGCCATGAGTAAAGAATATGTCCAATTCCTGCTTTTGATCACCCATTATTCTTAACCAATCAAAATCATCCAAAGGCAATTCATGCTTGGAAAGACTTTCTTTGTTAAAATTATGTATCACAGGCCTTTCTGCGAGTTGATGATGAAAATTTTCTTTTAGCTCTTTTTGATCAAAGATTAAAGACAAGAAAGGCATTAATTGAGAAGTATTACTTATACCTGCTATTTTTAAACCATTAACTTCAGTTAAACCTTTTTCTTTTAGTAAGTCAACGAATAATTCTTTATTCTTCAAATGTTTAATTACTCTATCGCAAAAGTATATAGGCTCATGATTTCCAAGTAAAAAATATGTTTTCACGCCATATTTATCTATGAAACTAGCTAGTTTTTTAGCATGATATTCTACAATGTCTTTGAATAACTTTTTTAGTTTTTTAGTAGTTTGATTATTAGAATACCACAAAGGCATTTTCAGACCTTTTTCCTTGACTAGTTCTTCAAAATTATAATCACCAACGACATCCCCTGGTATTACAAAAGGTATGTTTTCTTTCTTAGCGAATTCAAACCAGTGTTCTAAAGAATCCCAATTTGCGTGATGATCCGAACTTACTAATAATTTGTTTTTCATTTTAAAGTTACTTGATTTATTTTCATTAACGCTGTATGTTCTTCTTCTATCATTTCATAGTCTTTTATTTCTAATTCTTTTTCCATGAAAGGCGCTTTCAAAACCAAAGATTCGTATTCTCCTCCTTCCCCCGCTACGTTTATCAAATACTTTTTTTGTAATTCTTTCAGTTGTTTTATTTCTTGTTCAGTTATTTCTTTTCCAAGCCACTCTTTGTTTAATCCATAAGCAGCTACTTTTACCATACAGAATTTAAAACCTTTTTTTAGTAAAAGATTTAGTTCTTCTTCTTGGTTCATATGCCATAACGGGCTAAAAGTTTTTATGCCCAATTCTTCACATATTGTTTCTATCCTGTCCCTTTGGTAAGTACTGTAAAGAGCCCCTGTAATTATTCCTTCTACAGAGTATTTTTTTATAGCTACTTTTAACGCCTTTTTGAGGTCTTGTAGTTCTTTTTCTTTTTCTCCTTTAGTGTCTTGTATTATCAAAGGTATATTACTCGCTATGCTTATATTCTTCGCTATCCACGTATTAGGACCATGGTACATATAACTATCTTGGTTTAATGAATTTAAAGTAATGAAACAACTCACCTCATAGTTTTGATCTATCATTATCTGTGTTGCTAACGCGCTATCTTTTCCAGTGCTCATTAAGCTTGCAAGTCTTACGTTTCCCGGATTGTAATATTTTTTTAGGTATTCTGATTTTGATAGTTTTTCTTTATTAGCTAGTTTTTGTATTGCTTTGTCAAAGTTACTTCCGTATTGAGCCGCCTTCTTTTTTCTCCAAGCGAATTCTTCTGGTAAGTATTTACTTGCTATTTCTCTGAATACTACTTTGCTTCCTTTATCGTTTATTTTTTTACTTCCTGGTATTGTCAAGGCATGAGTTACTAGTTCTTTGTCTAAAAACGGTAAACGCAGTTCTATGTTGTTTTTCATTGTTATAACGTCATCTCTGTAAAGGTCTTTCTCGTATATCTTTCTTAGTCCTGCGATGCATTCTTTGTTTATGTCCTGACTGTTTAAATGCCTTTGGTAACCTGCGAAGATTTCTTCACTTCCAAGGCCTGAGAACATTATTTTTACATTGTCTTCTTTTGCTTTCTCGCTGCAAAGGTAGAATGGTAATGCTACTCCTGCTTTTACTACGTTGTTATCTTCTATTAACGGTAAAACTTTTTTAAGGTACTTCTTTACATCTTCAAGGCTTATTCTTATTACTTCTAGTTCTAAGTTTAATTCCTTTGCTAGTTTCTCTGCGTATGCTATGTCTTCACTGTCTTTTAATCCAGGTTCTTTTAACCCAGCTACGTAGCATTTGAATTGTATGTTTTCTTTTTTTAAGATACTTGCTATGAAGCTACTGTCAACTCCCCCACTTAGTAATAAACCAACTTTATGGTCTTTGTTTATCCTTTTCTTTATCGCTTTTTTTAATAATAGTTCCGTGTTTTTATTATCCGGATTATTTAAGTTAAAAAATTCTTTTTTTATACTTTTCAAAGATTTTTCTTTTACGTCATAAACTAGTATTTTTCTCGGGTTTAATTCACAGATTAAGTTTTTTTCCAAACCAGTTTTTTGCAATGCTTTTTTCTCACTAGCAAAGCCGAACTCTCCAGTGTTCGGATTATAATAATACCACATAGGCTTTACACCTATCAAGTCTCTTGTTAAGAATACTTTACCTATTTCTTTGTTGTATAAAGCAAATGAATAAACCCCGTCTAATTCTTTTAAGGATTCTTCCAAGTCATTAGAATTTTTTAATAAGTTGAATAATAATTCAGAATCGTTTCTAGAGTTAAAACCATGTTTTTCATCTAATACTTTCCAGTTGTATATCTCACAATTAACAACGAAGAAGAATTTCTCGTCTTGCAAAGGTTGCTCAACGTAATCATTTATAGCATGTAAACAATGACCAAATTGAAAACCCTCGGATTTAACAACGTTCCTCGCATCACGACCTCTATAACTAATCTCTTCCAATCCTTTACTAACGTCTTTCTCTGAGTTAAACAACCCTATTATCCCACACATACAAACCAGAAATAACTACATCTTTAAAAAGGATTTGATAAAAAAACTTACCATAAGGTAAAATAATTTACCCTGTATTTTACGAAAACTTTTTAAACTAATTAAAGAGTTGTTTTATTATGAGATTACCTATACAAATAGAATGTGTGGTTTATAAAAAGAATCCTCTAAAGTTTTTAATATTAAAAAGAATTAGTTCTAGAGGAGATTTTTGGCAGAGTGTTACAGGAGGTTATGAAGAAGGAGATACTTCATTAAAGAACGTAGCATGGAGAGAGTTAAACGAAGAGTTAAATCTTAAGAAAGATGATGTTGTAAAAAGCAGCGATATCATCAAAGAAAGTCAGTTTGAACAAGAAGGTTTTTACTATACGGAGTTCAGCTTCAGTTTTGAAGTTAAAGAAAGTTTTGAACCAACTCTTTCTGAGGAGCATAGCGAGTTTAAATGGTTAAGTAAGGATGAAGCTTTACAACATTTAAAATTCGATAGCAATAAAGAAGCTATAAAAAAAGCATGTGAAAAAGTTAATTAAAAAAAAAACCGGAAGTTATCCGAGATTTCTTTGGTAATTGTTATTAATTAGTTCTTATTTAATCTTTCAATAATATTCACTTATTACAAATAGTAATAATATTATTACCAAATTGAATAATATTATAAAATATGTGATGAGTTTCCCGTGTTTTTAATGGAAATATTTAAATACTTATTATAATATACTGTAAGATATAATGAAAAAAGCATTAAATAATACAACAAATTATAGTATTTCTAGGAATGAGAATGAAGTTTTAAAAATATTAGAAAAGACTAACAATTACATATTTGAGCCTCAACAAGTTAAAAGGTTGACTAATTGGAACAATAATAAAGTTAACAATACTCTACAACAATTAAAAATTAAAAGTAAATTAATAAATATAAAGAAGAACTTATACATTTTATCAAATAAACTAACTGAAGAATCTTTCAACATCTCAACCAAGGCTAACGAGCCTGCATACATAAGTTTCTGGACAGCACTTAGTTATTACGGGTTTACAGAGCAACAGCCTTCTACAATACAAGTAGTAACCAGAAAAAGAAATAGTCTTATAAAAACAACACATTTTAACATAGAAGCAACTCATTTTAAGAAAGAACATTTCTTTGGCTATACAAGAATTAATAATTTTTCAATTGCAGAACCTGAAAAAGCAATAATTGATTCTTTTAATTATCCAGATAAAGCAGGTGGTTTAAAAGAAGTTGTTAATTGTTTGAAAAACGCTAAAATTAATGAAAAAGTTTTTTTGAAGTATTTAAAACAATTCAATAACAAATCTTTAAATGCGAGAATTGGTTATGTTTACGAAATTTTATTTAATAAAAAATTACATTTAGAACTGCCA
>CAZAFP010000023.1:0-8356 GCA_964484835.1 uncultured Methanosarcinales archaeon | reverse complement strand
TCTCCTTTATCATCTTCTAAAAGAACCTCTTGGAAAAAAGCACTTTCAGATAACTCTTGACTTTCATCATTCACATTAGTCGCTATAGACCTGCAACTATTAGAACTTATCTCATTAGTTCCTATAAAGAAAGAACGATGTATTGTTTGATTAAAAGTGTTTCTTATACTATCAACGCTTGAAGAGTTCTTATTCAAATAATCTTCTTCATCACCTATTGAAGCTAGCGAAGCACAAGAAACAGTTGACCATTGTATAGTATTATTCCTTGAAACATATACTTGTCCTGAAACGAATGCTAAATCCCAATCATATATAGAACTTCCCGAACTATCTGCTAATGTTAATGCTCCCGTTACATTACCTACGTATGCTTTCCACCTAGGGTTTTGAAAAGTACCGTTCAAAACTAATGTTGTAAAAGTTCCTCCTGCTGTTGTTAATTCCGCAGCTGAAGCAAAGGTTGGTGTTTCTGTTTCGTTAAATGTTATATCTACTCCTGTTGGTTCTGCATTCACGCTTTGGATTAGTGTTAAAACTATTGTTAACATTAAACCTACTTTTAACAAAGCGTTCCAGCTCATTCCCCTCCCCCCTTCTTATCCTTTTCAGATTCATCAGCTTTTTCTTTCCCATTATCCTTTTTCTCTTCAGATTTACTTTCTTCAGGTTCAACTATTTCTGGTTCTTTTCCTTCGTATTCCTCTTCGATCTTTATCATTTCATCATACAAGTCTTGTTTGTACTCGTATGATTTGTAAAGTGCTGAAAGATTATTTTTCAAATTTCCAAGTCCTGGAATGTTTTCTATTTCTTCGTTGAACTTCTCATCTTCTATTAATTCATTAATATTTTCTAATAATTCTTTCTCTACTTTTGTTGCTTCTTTACCTTCTTTGTATATTGTTCTTAATTTGTTAAGGTCTTTGTAAATAACTTTTAAAGATTTAATTTCATTCATTAAGGCATGGAACTCTTTATCTTTATCTAGTTCTTTTAATGACTTTGAAATTTCTTTTTCTGAAGTTGATAATTGGCTATTAATAATAACAACTAATTTCAATACGTGTTGATAATGTGTATCGTTAAACAACAACATTTTTTTCTTCAAGTCTTTCTCTGTGAACCTTAGTAATATTAATACCAAGTAGATTATTATTGGAGATAATACAACAAAGATCAACAATAACCATACGTGTTCTATGTACAAGTCTTCACACATGTAAAAGAAGTAATGGTATAAATAAACAATAATTGCTAGTGCTAAAACTGTTGTTACAAAAACGTATGTTCTTCTTTTTCCTATGTATTCTTTCTTTAATACTTCTACGTCATCTAACTCCTTATTTTCTTTAGCTTTCTTCACAGTTCTTTTATACAATAATATTTTACCAAGTATCAATAAGAATATAAAACTTATAAAAGTCAGACTTGGAAAGCTCGTTATTGGCATCCTATCAGGACAAAAAGTAACTTCTCTTGGTTCTTCTGGTCTTGGAGTCACTTCTCTTGGTTCTTCTTCTACTGGTTCTGTTTCTTCTACATATTCACAATACCTTTCTGTGTCTGGTTTTTCATTTTCTGTTCCACATTCATTTAAATCAACACATTCTCTTTCTTGGAAATCACCTTCTTGACATTCCCCCCATGTTGCACAGCTCCACAGTTCATCGCATGGTTCTTCTATTATTGGTTCTGGCGGTAGTGGTTCTTCTGGGAATTCTATTTCGAAGTCATCATCATCTATGTCTTCTTCTAAGCAAGGTCCGCAGTCTTCCGGACAGCTATGACAGCTTTCGTAGTTATCACAAAAACCGTCTCCACAAACTAGAGGAGGTCTTACTATTATTATTTCTTTAAAATCTCCGCTACTCCAGTTTACTGTTCCTAATGAATCTAGATTATGTCCTAGTAAAACGCTTGCTGGTTGTCCGTTTACTCTTGCTTGTAATGGTTCTCCTGGTAACGCTCCCCTTTCATCTCCTGTTGTATTATAATATATACAATTTAATAATCCGAATCTTCCTGATTGTTGTGTTGAAAAAGTTCCGCAAGCATTTCCTCTTGGATCTAAGAATGTTATTTGTGTTCCTGGTCCTGCTGGGCTGTTAAAAATATTTACTCTTCCATATAATGATAAAGGCAGTTCTGGTGATTCTTTTGCTTCTACTAGTATAGGAACTAGTATGATGCTTGCTAAAATTATTATTAAACTTATTTTTTTCATTTTAGTTTAGTGTCCAAAGTACGTCTTCTTTTGCATATATCCAGTATGATTTCATTGGTTTTAATGTGCTTATTTCATTCACTTCTCCTGGAACGTATACTTTCCAAGTGTTTGTTTCTTCATCATACTCTTCTACTCTTGTGAATTGTCCTTGTATACTATTCATTGCATTTTCGATGTTTCTTTCTACGGATAATGTGTATCCTACTAAGTTCCATCCTTCTCTTAGTTGTATGTTATTATTTGCTGATAAGAATCCTGTATGATTATACGTTCTTTGTTCATTCATTATTATTACGTATCCTTCGTGTCGTCTTATCTCGTTTAAATTTTGATTTACCCATTCTGGTAAATTTGGATTGTTTATCCTCCAAGGGTTTGATGGGTCTAAAGGGTTGTATCTGTACGTTGCTTTGTAATTGAATTCTGTAACGTTATCGTGTAGTGCTTCTTCTATCGGCCTTCCTGTTTCACAGTAAAAAGAAACATAGTTTTTCCCTGTTTTTAGAGTTACTAAGCAGTCTTCCGGTGTCGCTTCTGTTATGTATGCTCTGGCTGTTACTTTGCCCGTTAAGTAGTATTCTACAGGTTCCGATAATATGAAAGATAATATTCCTATTGTTATTACTAGTATGGTTGCTAGACTTATGATTATTATTTTTGTTATGTGATTCATTTTTCTTCCTCGAAGTCTATGTACCACTTCTTTTTTTCTGGATCATATTCAAAGATCACGTTTTGTTTTTTTTCTAAATCTAAAGAGAATAGAAGTGGTTTAGGAATTGTAGATTCGTATGAGCTTCCTCTTGTGTAGAGTTTTCTTTTTATTTTCATCTTGTTTTATTTGAACTCCCTTATTTAAAAAATTTACTTATTTTTATCCTTATTAGAATACTTATAAATTTACTTATATTTAAATGTTTTTAGAGGACAACCTATTTTAAGAGAAAAAAATTGAGAAAAAAATTAAAGTTCTTTACCGCATTTCTTACATGTCTTCCTTACAGCAGGGTTTTTGTAACCGCAGTGCTTACAGCCCTTTCTCCAGAAGAATAACACTAGCAAGAGTATTATCAGTATTATTATTACATAGAACGTTACTCCTAACGTTGCATATTTAAACTCGAATATGGCTTCTTTCATTCTTATTAATGAGTTTTCTCTTTCACCATAGTATGCTCTTATTTTTATTTCTTGATTATTAACAACATCTTCATCAGTCATCGTTGTCGATACAAATACAGTATTTGTTCTTTCCGGAGATATACTTATTGGTTCTTCAGAACTAAAAGAAAGTATTTCTCCTGCAACATCTAAATCTATCACTTCAACAATAGTATAAGTATCCACATTTCCTGGGTTTCTTAACTCTATCAAGAATCCTCCTCTAATGTTTGAATAAGAAACATCTACGATGTCTAATTGTGCATCATCAAGAACACTTATTTCTTCTAATGTTAATGTTCTATTAAGACTTTGTTCTAGTGATCTTGGTGATTCTCCATAGATTGTGTTAACTTCTATTTCTCTTTCTTCTCCTTCTACATTTATAGGATTATCATCACCATCTATTAAAGGGAAAGTTAGTGTTTTGAAACTGTTTCCATCTATAAATGTGGAAAGAACATCGTCTGAAATAACATAATTAGCCCCATCTATAGATAGTCTGATTAATATGTTTCTAAAATACGTAGCAATCGGAGCATCGTTTTGATATGTTATTTCTAACTCTTGAGATGCAGTATTAACCACTGCAGATACTATGTCAAGGTCTAAATTAAATCGCGGTATTGGGAATCTATCTAAATCTTCAACTTGTGCTATTGCTCCTGTTGGAGTTCTTGCTCCTTGCCCGAACTTAACAAAAACGCTTAAGCCTGTCTCTCTTCTTATGAACGTTGCAGTCCCTATTAGTTCGTTTCCTACTAATGTTCCTACTTCTAAATCGCTTTGTTGTATATAACTTCTAACGTGATCAGGGACATTCGCAAACCCTATGAATAATACTGGTTCTGTTCCTGTGAATATACTTGCTTCTAAGAATTCTCCATTAGTTAGGATTGCCTGTCTTCTTGGTTCTCCTCTTAATGTTCTGTGTAACTCCTGGTATTTTTCAACCATTTGTATATTATCATCAAACCTATCTCCTGTATTTATGATTTCAGGATCGTATTGTGCTAATTCTAGTCTTACTTCTCTATCAGTATGCCCATAAATTATAACTTCAGATACTGTTCTATCTTCTAACTCGTTCATAACAGCTCCTATATTTCCTTCATCAGCCATTATTACATAGTACCTCCCCATTACAGCAAAAGGCGCTACAGATACAGCATTATAACCATATGTTCCATCAAGCACTATGAACCTGTCTATATCTGGAAGTCTTTGAAGTATTTCTAAATTTAAATTATTTGATCTTATTTCTTCTACGTCTTCAAATCCTCTATCTTGTATTAACGAAGTGTAACCTGTTATGAAAGGATTATTTGATGAACTCAGTATTTCTACACTTTCCACTGTTGAAGGTAAAGCATTTGCTATTATTGTTGCATGTCTCGTGCTTGTTAAGAAATCGTATTCTTTTCCTTCTAGTTTAGAATAAATAATTCCTGAGTATACATCTTCCCAGTTTCCTGAGTTTATTATCGCTCTCTCGCTTGCTTCCACGTTTGGGAGAGATAAAGCTAAGAATATGAATAACATCACTAATATTATACTTGTTTTTTTCATTTAACCCCTACCTTTTCTTTAATATTTTTATCTTGTATTTAAACTTTTCCAAATTGCTAGCAAGCTATTAACTTATCTAACTATGTAAATAGCGAAATATTTATATATTTTGCTATTAATTTCTTTTCTTGAATAAATGAGTAAAAGAAAACAACTTAACATAAGATTAGAAGAATCTCTGCATACAAAGGCTAAACTAATCGCTATTCTAAAAAATAAGACTTTAAACGATTATATAGAAGACGCTATAAAAAAATCATTAGAGAAAGATAAAAAAACACTTGATAAGCTAGAGGGAAAATGAAACTAAATAAAATAAACAAGTTCTTAGTATTACTCCTAGTTTCAATAATATTCATCCCTTTAGCTAGTGCTTTAACAATAACAACAAATCATGACACAATAACTGTTAATGAAGAAGACAATGTAACAATAGAATTAACTGCTAAAAATATTACTGGAACAACGAACTTCACAAAAAATAAAGCTGAAGGAACAATAACAAAAATAAATAATTCAAAAGCAGAATTTGAATGGACCCCTCAGTTTGGAGATGCTGGCACAGATAAAAAAGAGTACGAATTCACATTCAAAGTAGAAGATGACACTTCACAAGATGAAACAGTTGTTAAAATAACAGTAAATAAAACAAACAAGCCTTTCAATGTAACTTCAAAGTCAGGTGGTGGAATAACCCACCAAGAAAGTAATACTATAGAAGTTGAAGTTGATAGACAAGATGTTACTTGTAAATATGATTTAGAAGAAAAAAGTTATGAAAATATGGCTTATACAATGTCTAAAGAGTCAAACTACGATCATAAAGGAACTATATCTTTCTCTTCAAGCAAACAATACAGTATTTACATAATGTGTGAAGATGATTTAAAAAATCATTTGGAAAATTATGAAACAATAAATTTTGATGTTAAACTAAGACCAAAGGCTGAAATAAGATTAACACCCCCTTCCCCTGTAAGACAAGGGCTTGTAAATATAAGATTAACAACAACTGAGCCTTTAATAGAAGCACCAACTTTAACATACGCATTAAGCGGTAGCGAAAGTAAAGAAAGCATCACCTTAGTTGGTTCACAAACTTCTTGGGAAGGATACATGGTTATTGAAGATTCAGACATAGAAAAAGTAGGAACATTTGATTTTAAAGGAAAATCTGTTAATAATATTGAAGGAACAGAAATAATAAGAGGTAAAATATTCATAGTTGATTCAGAAGCTCCAGGTCAAGTATCTAGTTTGCAAGCTTCAAGCCAGAGCGATAGAATAAGATTAGTTTGGCATTACCCTACAGAACTTTCTAGTCAAATAAAAGAATACAGGATTTACAGAAGAGTTGGTAGTGGAGGAGTTGATTACGTTGATTATTATGCTACAACCACTAATAAACAGTTTTATGATGAAGACGTTGAGTATAACGAAGCTTATTATTACAAAGTAAGTGCTGTTAAAGAATCAGGTATTGAAGGAGAGTTATCTAGAGAGTTTGCAATAACCCATAGGCCTGAGAGAGAGCAAGAAGAAGAAAGTTTAAGCTCTGTTTTAAGAGTTGAGCTTGAAGATAAAGAAAAAGAACTTGAAAGTTACTTATTAGATTTGGACAGTATAAAAAACAGGTTAGAAAGAGAATCTGGTCAAAAAAGAGAAATAATAAACTTGTTGGATTTAATTGATGAAGTAGAAAACAACATAGATGAACTAGAAAATTTAAGGACTGAATTAATGGATTTAGAAGGAGAATCATTATCAAGCAACCAATTTGACAGTAAAACAAACGATATTTTAAACAAGGCTTCTGAAGTATTTATGTCTACTCCTGCAGATATAGAAATTTTAGATTCAACTTCTTATCAAGAACAAACTGATGATGATAAAACTTTAGAAATGATTAACCAATACCTATTAGCACAGCAAGTTAATACTTCTGAACAAGAATTCATTGATTTCATAGAAGAAACAAGAACGTTACAAGATAGAATAATAGTAAACGTAGAAAATACCTTAGTGAAAGTATCTTATGTTGAAAGTGAAAAAAACATTGCCGTAATTACTAAAAATATTGACTCTCAAGAAACATTAGAGAACGCTACTATAATAGAAGAAATACCTTCTACTTTAACAACTAATTTGAGAAATATAAATGCAGATATTCCTGCTACTGTTATGCAAACAAGATCTTTCTTAACTTGGAAAGCAACGGATTTAAACAGTTTCTCTGTTACTTATTTTGTAGAGACAAGTTCTTCATTTGATGATTTAAAAAATACTAAAACAGTAGTTGCTAAAGATAAGGTTGATCAGATAAAACAGAACTTGATAACTGGAATGGTCACTGGAACTCCTAGTGAAAGTCATAGGTTATTAATGCCTACAATTATTATTTTAGTAATACTTTCAATATTAACATCTTACTATGTTTATATGAATAACGAAGTGCTTGTTAGAAAAGCAAATAATCCTTTCAGAGGAATAAGGCATAAATTAAAAGAAAGAAAAATGAATATACTTCCTAAAAAGAAAGATGATAGTCATAGAATTATAGATCCTGATCTTGTTGAAAATACAAAAGTCAATAATGAACCTCAAGAAGAAATAAGAGAAGAGCAAACAAATAATGTAAACGAAGAAACAGAAATGATTAATAATCAAGAAACAGTTAATAAAATTGAAGATAACGAAACATCTTTAGATGAAACTTACATAGAAGAAGAGCAAAAAACTGAACTACACGAACTAAGAAATAAGCTTCATAATTACAAGGAAAGTATTGATAATAATCAAAATATTCCTCCAAGCAGTATTGGTGAACTTTACAATACTGTTTCTGAGATAAAGAAGTTATGTGATGAAATTCATAATGAGAAAATTTACAACTACGCTCAGAAAACTAAAAAAGAATTGGAAGATACTATAAGTAAAATAGAGCAACAACGAAGTTTTAACTCTGATAAAATTATTATTGATACAACTCAAACTGAAGAAATAAAAGCGCCTGAAGGTCAAGAATTCATAACCTCTTCAGGAAATAAACTCTTCAGTGTTGAAGATTTAAAATCATATTTGAACAACGCGTCTGATGAAGAATTCAGTCACCATGTTAATAGTGAGAGAAATGATTTTGCTAATTGGATAGAGCATGTTTTCCATGATAAAGAATTAGCAAGTAAATTAAAAGAAGTAAAAAATAAAGAAAGTCTTATGGCGTTGTTGCCGTAAATCTTACTGTTCCTGTACATAGTCCGAATGGGTTTGGCGGTACGTATAATTGCCAAAACGTACTCGTTATCACAGGGAATGTTTCTTCAGTTGGTTGTGGTAATGTAAATTGCATGTCTTGAGCTATAGAGTCTAGCGGCGTTTTATCATCCCAAATCATCG
>CAZAFP010000022.1:0-8658 GCA_964484835.1 uncultured Methanosarcinales archaeon | reverse complement strand
TTTTCCTGGCTTATTTTTAGCAGAAAATAAAACAGTACAGGTATTAAAACAATGTTTAAGGACATGCTAAATATATACTTAGATAGCCAACTAGGCAATGCGAATAAAATGAACGTGCTTGCTAAAGCAATATCTTTGTTAAACAAAGTTTTTGCAAAGTAAAAAAAGAATAATAAACCGAGAGCTATTATTAACTGATGGAAGAATTTGACAGTCCAACTTATGCTATCATTAGACTGATGCAATACACCCATAAGAATTACATAACCAGGGGGACTTGGCTCTGCATAATGATTATACTTATAATCAGACCGGAATGTTTGTTCTTCAGAAATTACTTTAGAAACAGCTGTGTATTCCCAACCATCTTCATCAGGCATGTAATTATAAGAAAAACTACCACTTAAGTATACGAAAAAAGTTACTAAGAATAATACTAAAATTATTATGTTATAAAACTTATTCTCTTTAAAATCAAATATTATATTTTTAATTACATTTTCAAAAGAAAAATCTTTTCTTAAAATGAATAATACAATGAATACAGAACTTAATAATACGAAGAACCAAATATTCAAAGGAATACGTAAAGCATCTAGAATTATTCCTAATACTGTAAAGCTTGCTAATCCAAAAGCTATACGCATCACTAATCTTTCTAAAAAGCCCCTTTTGAAATTAACTAAAAAATCTAGGATGAAACCCAAGCCAAGGGTTATGTAAAAAAAAACCAGAACTGAAGACAACGCCATAATTACTAAGAAAGAATGCCACGTTTAAATATATTATTACTGTTTTAACGCGTCTAAAGCCACTAAACCAGAACCTTCTAATAATTTAAGACTGGCACCGCCACCTGTGGAGACGTGATAAAAATCTTTTTTAAGTCCTAAGCGTTCTACTATAAAACCAGTATCGCCACCACCTATTACGACTTTAACATCGGACTTGGCTAATTCTTTTAAAACATCGACTGTGGCTTTTGCAAATAAAGGATTTTCGTAATAACCAAGAGGACCATTCCAGACTATGGTCTTGGCTTTTTTCAACTCTCGAATCATTTCCTTAACACTTTCAGTACCGATGTCTAAGCCCATCATATAACTAGGTATTTGGTTAACATTAACGTTTAATACTTGACTAAAATTATCTTTATCATCAGCTATCGTGACATCACTCGGAAGAATTATTTTCTCATTATTCAACAACATCTTAGCTAAAGACTTATTGTTTTTATCATATAAAGACTTGCCAATACTATAACCTTTGGCCTTATAAAAAGTGAATATCATAGCCCCTCCAAGGAATAGTTTATCTACTTTGTTAATCAAGTTTTTTATTACAGGTATTTTGGTTTCTAATTTCGAACCGCCTATTATGGCATGAAATGGCCTTTCAGGTTCGTTAAGAATTTGTTCGAAAATTTCTAATTCTTTCTTAACAAGTAAACCGGCATAGCTTGGTAAAAACTTGGTTATTTGATGAACACTAGCATGTTTTCTATGAGATACTCCAAAGGCGTCATTTACGAATATGTCAGCAGAACTAGCTAATTCTTTAGCGAATCCTTCGTCATTATTTTTTTCACCTTCATAAAAACGAAGGTTTTCTAATAAGACAATCTTCGCCTCTACAGGACTAGGCATTATTTCTTCTAAATCCACACAAGTGTCTAACTTAACAATGCTTTTAGTCGTCATTTTAACAAGATGATTTCTAATAACATCCATACTATAACGACTGTCTTTTCCTTCCGGCCTGCCTAAGTGAGACATTATTATGACTTGACTAGCGCCTTTAGAAAATAAATACTGGATGGTTTTAAAACCTTGTTTTATTCTAAAATCATCTTGTATAACTCCTTCTTTTAAAGGAACGTTAAAATCAGTTCTTAATAAAACCTTTTTATTTTTTAAATCAACATCCTTAACAGTTTTGATATTATCTGAATACATTAGCCTCACCCAATCTTTTTAACACGAATAGTTTTTTAAGTGAAAATATGAATATAAAATATAATAATGCCAATGCTAATCCTAAGTAAAAGTTAGGTATTAAATTACCAGCTAAAACAAATAATAAAAGACAAGATAAATCTAAAAGAGTTAATACAAAGCCGTTTTTATAAAATAGAGAAGATTTTCCCTTGATAAATCTAAATGTGTTGAAAGTACTAACTAAGAAAGATTTTCTTTTTAGGAATAACTCCCAGTGAAATAAAAAAGTGTTAAGATAAAAATAAACTAATAAAAAAACCAGAACCATGATTGGTAAAGGACTTACCATTAGATTATACAAGTTTTGATTGATAAAAGCTGAAGCACTAATACCTTGATCTAACATGTCAGCATAACTAAGAATTAAGAAATATATGAAATTCATAAAATAATAAATTAAATAAGCTACGGGAATCCATAAAAACAGATTTCTTATTATCTTAGAAACTAAAAATCCTAAAAAGGCCATTCTTGATTTTTTCTTAAACAGATCTTTGTGAATGACCCCTGCAGCTATAGAGTCTACTAGTACAAATAATAAAAAACCAAAAATAGTTATTGCAAAAAACCAAGGCGTGTTAATAATTTGAGGATTTATAAAAAGCCAACTTGAAATTATGAATATAGCTGTGAACCAAAGAGTATAAGGAACTAAATAATGAGGATTTGCCAATAAATCTTTAAAATCATGCCATGCCATAACAAATGTGTATAAAGAAGGTTTCTTTTAAAAATATTATGTATGAAAAATCACTTTTTTTTAGTATCAAGATACATTTTTACCCTGGGGTCATTTCTTGGATTAGCCTGAGGTCCTAGTTTGTAATAAGTTTTCTCTGCTTCAGTACCCCAAGAATATTCCCCTCCTTCTTTTTTAATATCCTCTACTTCTAATTCGCCAATAGAAACTCCTTTTTTTAAATGGTAATAGATAGCCCTTAGTGTAATCTGGGGATAAATCTCTTTATATACTTTATAGATTTGATAACCATGAGCACTACCCATGTGATAAAGTATTTCTATTATATTCTGCCTCGCAGGGCTCCCAACAGGTCTACCTCTAGCCATAATACCTCCCATTATTAAATTTATTTAAAAAGTTTGTGAATTTAACTTCATTATTGAAAAGAAATAAATACTAAAAAAAAAGAAAAGCCTTGTATGAAAATACTTTGCAAGATAGGAATACATAAATGGTCAAAACCCCGCATAGTTACGAATTTCTCAAGTAACGTGGAAGATGTCTCTAAAAAATGCAATAGGTGTGGCAAGACTAAGAAATGGATAAGGGCTAAAAAATAATGAGTGGGCCCTCCCGGAGTCGAACCGGGGACCTCTTCCACGTCAAGGAAGTGTCATAGCCACTAGACCAAGGGCCCGAATAATTTATTGTTCTGAGTGCGAGGAAAGGCATACGCTTTTTTTATTTTTCGTTTAGTATTATTTGCAAAATAGCCGCAAAAGCAGGCCTGGTTATGATTACACCTATCGTAACACCCATTATCGTAGTAAGAGCGAATCCTTTTAATAATCCAGCTCCTGCGAACCATAGCGGGACCATAGCAACTACTAAAGTGAAATAAGCAGCCATTATGATAAAGAATGCCTTAGCCAAGCGCTTTTTCCAACTGAGTGAGTACTTTCTGTTTTTATTTCTGGCCAGTGTTTCCTCTGCAATCACTATTTGATGATCAACTCCGCTACCAACCGCGATTATAATAGCAGCGATAGCAGCCATATCTATACTCCAATTAATCATAGCAGCTAATCCGAGTAATAAAGTTACTTCTGCAAACATGGTTAGAGTCATAGGAATACTTATTCTTATCTCCCTATACCTTATACTTACGATGGTGACAACAGCGAGTATAGCAAATAATCCAGCTAATAATGCATTTTGAACAAATCCACTTCCAACGACAGGACTTATATTGTCGACTTTTACAATATTTAACTCGACTGGTAAACTCCCTGTTTCTATAACAGCCCTCATCTGTCTCATATCTGCCAATGCATTATCCGTAGCTGCTTGTCTATTAGGACCTTCGCCACTTCCGCTGATTTCTATATCAGTTACAGGATTACCTCTTAATCCAGCAGCTATTCTTAATTCATTTGTCAATTCACCATCTAGATAAAG
This sequence comes from uncultured Methanosarcinales archaeon, assembly GCA_964484835.1. Taxonomy (GTDB): domain Archaea; phylum Nanobdellota; class Nanobdellia; order Woesearchaeales; family 21-14-0-10-32-9; genus SKIS01. The sequence goes on along the minus strand of CAZAFP010000022.1, from coordinate 4,521 downwards.
GGAAAGATTTTCTGATAAATGTCCTTCAGGACCTCCTATTATTTCTAAATCTTGAGTTAAATCGGCTTGTCTCTGAGCCGCTTCCCTGCTTAAAGTTATTGAAAATCCATATTCACAAACATAGCCATCGCCTACTTCTCTACATGTACCTGGTTTTATACCTGCACAATCTGCAGTTCTACATACAAATATGATGTCTTGATCTCCTCCTCTGAAGACAGTTTCATTCGCTATCTTAGCTTCGAAAACACCTTGTCTAGACAATAATTCTGTAATTTCAGCTTCGTTAACACCACCAGCCTCGACGAGTATGAATACGTCTCCGAATAAATCAGTGGCGCTTGTTACAGTTACGTCTCCCAGGCCGAATACGTCAAGTCTTTGCTCTATATTACTAATAATGACATCTAAGTCATCAGCACCCAGCTCGCCATCAGGTTCTAATAATACCCTAGTACCTCCAGATATGTCCAAGCCTGTTCTTATGTTGGTCTTAGGCTTCTCCATAACTTCAAGGCCTAGATAAGTAGTATTGCCCGTTATATTATCGTATTGACTTCCTGCTTGTATAAAATAAGTGTCTTTGTTAGTTTCTAAAGTTACTGTCTCACCAGGTTCTATGTCGTTTAATATATTACTATAATCTTCTAAGTTATTAACAACCATTTCATTAATGGATAATATGATTTCTCTATTCCTAGGTTTTATATCCGGATCAGGATTAAGTAAAGGCTCCGGGGAAGCCATAGAAGCCGGACTATCATCATCCACACCCCTTATAGCAACTCCGTCACTGAAAGTAGGATTCATAAAAATAAATGCTAAAATTAAAGCTATGACTAATACAATAATTCTAGGATTCGTAACTATTTTCTTAAACATAGATTTTTCTTCAGTCATACTCAACATTCCTCTCAACATACCATCTTAAGATACTCGCGTTTTGCAACCAAGTATTTATTAAATCTATAACTAAACCTATCATGACAACAAGTATTATCTCTCTTAAAACCTGAGATTCCGCTACTATGAAAGCTACAGTTACAGCCACTAATGTCGTTCCAGTCATAGTAACACCTGTTCTCATAGCACCAAGTAATCTTTCAAACAAAGTTCCTTCTTTTTCTTTCAATAAACGAGTAGTTAATAAAATATCGGTGTCTACACTATAACCAATAAGCATTAATAAAGCAGCTATACCAGCCGTGCCCAATCTGAAATTTATTAAATTAAGAATAGCCACAGTAACTATTATATTACTAGCAGCAGCCAATATAACCGCAGCGCTAGGTATAAAACTTCTGAAGTAAGCAAATACTACTATTCCCATGAATAAAAAAGCGAATAATAAAGCAACAGCTGTCTGTCTGAAAAAAGCATCTCCTAAACTAGCACCTATGCTTTCAACACTCATATTATCTTCAGAAACACCTGTTAATTCCTTAACCCTGTCTATAAAATCGTCAGACAATTCATCCTCTGGTAAGATGTTAGATTCTACAATGACACCTACTTGCGAACCCGCATCAGTTAAAGACCTTACGTTTACCTCATATTGTGAAAATTCAGACCTGAGATTGTTTTCTAAATCTGAATAATCAACATCTTCCTCAACCAATGTTATGGTCACCCCACCGCTGAGGCTTATTCCTTTATGAAAGAAATCTCCTGTGTTAGCGTATAAAACCCCTATGCTTATGATAGAAATTAATAATAACAAAACAGGAATTAATAATAATTGTTTATAATACTGATCATAAAAATTTAAAGCTTTGTAAGAACTCTTTTTCTTTTTAGAAGGCTTACTTGAAACAGGCCCTTTCTTTTTAAGAATTTTTTCTTTACGTCTCATGAATATCAGTGCAAAAATAAAGTTTTATTAATAAATATTGTGGTGACTTATTTTTTTAACAACGTCTTTTTCAAAATGATTCATACTCCCTGGTATTACAAGGCTGTGCATAGGCTCTCCAAAATCATAATTCTTGAGATTTTCAAGAGTGTCAAAAACAACTAACTCATCATCATAGCCAAGCCTTGCCACGCCTACTGCGTACATATTCTTTTTAATAACGCCTCTTTTGAAATTTTCCTCCATTTTCAAAAGAATATCCACCGCCTCAGCAACAGTCATAAAGCGAGGAGGCTCGGGCTTATCAATACCTTTTCTCAAATTCTCTTTACTAGGTTCGGCCGTTTTGATATCGAGAAGACAAAGAGTGTGCAAACCAATACTTCTATTATCCTCTATAGCTTTATAAGGACTTTCAGGCAGCCAATCAAAGACTAAACTAGTTGTCCTGCCGAACTTGTAAAGATCCAGACCCGAATTACCTATCGCGTTTAAAACAGAAGCATTGTTATAAATTTTGACAACAACCTTACCTAAACATCTTGAGTAAAAATCTATATGCGTAGTGGCGCTGAAAACATCACCCACTACTATGAACGCCACATCTTTTTTTTTAGCTTCTTCAATAATATCATCTGCTTTTTTTTCGACGTCTTCACGATTAAGAAGAGTGATTTTTTTCCCTATGAAATCCTCAAATTCTTCAACAGAAGGAATAACCGCGGTGTAATTCTCAAGATAAACTTCGGATTTCTTTATAGCATCTAAACCAGATAAGGTTAAATTTTTGTAATTCCCAACGCCTAAACCTATTAGATGTAAAACCATTATTTATCGTTTTCAGGCTTTCTTTGAAGAATGAGCAAGTCTTCAGTAGTTAATTTTTCTTTATTCTTTACTTTTTCTTCAACATCTTTAGCTTTTTCTTTAAGCATTGTTTCTGTTTTCTTTTTAGAAGCTTTTGAAGCTTGAGTAGCACTCTGCTTCTTAACACCCCTAATATTCTTAACTTTATCTTTCAATAAGTTATTTAACTCATTAAACTCTTTCTTTATGTTGAAGAATTTGTTGTAAGCCTCTTCCTCTTTATTTTTTAAATCATCAATTTCTTTAGATTCTTTAATAAATTGTTCATGAATCTCCTGACTCTTATTAGCCTTATCTTTCAAATCTTTATGAATAGCATTAGCTTTTTCTTTTAAATCATCCGCTTCTTTAGATTTTTCTTTAAACTCCTTATGACCTTCTTGTGTTCCTTTAACTTTTTGAAGTTCAGCTTTTAAGGACTTTAAAGTTTTCATAATTTTCTGTTCTTTATCAAAACTCATAGGCTCAGTTTCTAGTTTGAATTCCAACTCAGAAATTTTAGATTCTAATTTTTTAGGACTTTCAGAACCTTTAGGCATATCTTCTTTATGCTTAACAATATCTTTTACTTTCTCAGAAATTTTTTTATTAAGATCGTCTCTTTCTTTCTTAAGATCTCGGACGTTATTTGTAAGTTCGTTTCTTTTCTTCTTCAACTCTTTAACTTCTTTAATCTTTGATTCTATCTGACTACCTATCTCTACTTTTTTAGAAAACCAACTTTCCTTAGACTCATTAAGCCTATCTAATTCAGCCTTCAATTTAGATACTTCATCATCGGCTTGCTTCAAATTTTTTTCAAGATCTTTTTTTTCGCTCATTAAACATCAACTATTAAATTAATAAAAAAAATAATAAAATAAAAGTGAAAAAGCTTTAGCCGAATAATGCGCCTAGACCGGCAGCGGCTTCTTCTTCACCTTTATCATCATCTTCTTTTTTATCTTCTTTTTTATCTTCTTTAGATTCTTCTTCTGCAGGTGCTTCCGAAGCAGCTGGAGCAGCAGCGGCTGCTGGGGCTACGGATGCATTCTTGATAGCTTCTTCTATATCTACACCATCAAGAGCTGAAACTAAAGCTTTAATTCTTCCTTCATCAGCTTTGACGCCTGCAGCTTCTAAAACTTTTTTCACTGAACTTTCATCAACTTTTTGATTTGCTTTATGCAAAAGCATTGCAGCATATACGTATTCCATTTTTTTCTTTGCCTCCACAAACTAATATTTTTTTATATCTTAATCTTATTTACTTTCATTGACTTTAGACTCAAGAACCTTAGCTTGGCTCTCAGCCTTAGCAAACAATCTTTCTTTATTCTCATCAGTGAGAATCTCTTGATCGTCTGCTAAAACGCTTGCTTCACTATGAGCTTTAGTTATTAAAGTTGTCACGTTATCCTTAGTAGGTATTGCTCTTTCAACACTCAACAAGAATGCTTCACTAGCAGCTAATTTAACGTTATCTATGTATTCCTGCTCATCTATATCTAATACGTCTTTAGTTAGTATAGATCCGTTTTCATAAGCAGCAACTAAATTAAGCCCTATTTCGACAGGGTTAATCTCCAGTCTTTGTAATAAACCTGCTAATTTCGCACTTACTTCGTCTCCTTCTTTAGCAACTACCGAATCTTCTTTTATAGCTACTTTACCATCTTCAATACCTGCTTTTACACCTATGCTTCCTAACTCACCTATTATAGGCCCAGGAGCGAAATTTGTAGGACCGGCAGGAACTACGATGTCTTGAGGAGCTATCTCTCCTGCTTTTATAGGAGCAGGACTTTTGTTCTTTTTCAACT
>CAZAFP010000021.1:2432-8664 GCA_964484835.1 uncultured Methanosarcinales archaeon | reverse complement strand
TTTTTAAAAAGTATTATAAATATAGTTTATTTATTTATTAATCACACGCTTAACAAAAAAATACTGGATGGGGTTTTATTACTATGACAAATAAAAAATCGGAAGAATACGCTGTAGTACTTGACTTTTTAGTCAATGGTTATGTAGATGGAAAGCCTAGTCATTTAAAGACTAGTATAGTTCAAGCTATAGGTATTAGTAATTTCACTCTTTTAGAACTTGTCCCTAGAAAAGGTGTTTTCTTACAGCCTTATGAAAAGGTTTATGTCGGAATTGATAAGCGTGATAAGATTCATCACATTGCGGGTAGGTTGAATTTTAAGAAATTAACCAGTACTGCTAAGTCTGAATTAGAGCATGTAGTAAGGGATATTGTAAAGGATAAAGAACAAGAATTTGTGAATTTCTTTAATAATGCTAATCCTTTGAATACAAGAGTTCATGTTATTGAGTTATTGCCTGGTTTGGGCAAGAAGCATATGCTTCAGATAATTGAAGAAAGAAGAGAAGCTGATTTTAAGAGTTTTGAAGATTTGAAGAAGCGTGTGAAGCTAATGCCTGATCCTGATAAAGTCATTGCTAAGAGGATTGTTGAAGAACTTGAAGGTAATGAGAAGTATAATTTATTTGTTAAATAAAAAAAATAAAATTTTTTTTTTATCTCTTGGTGTTTTCTGTTCCTATTCCTTTCTTTCTATATCCTCTGGCTTTCTTACCACTGCTGGTTTTTCCTCTGAAAACCCTGGATTTTTCGAATAGTGTCCAGATATAATTCTTATCTTTAACAACTACTGGATGTGTTTTATCAACTAATATTACTTCGTACCAGTTATGACTTCCGTCTCTAGTCACGTAGTAACTGTTTAAAACTTCACAATTAGGATACATCCTAGCAACCCTTTCTTCCGCGATTAACTGATAGTTTTTATCAACAACTTTGTTTCTCCCGCTAGTTTTAGTTCTTCTTCCACCAGCTGGTTTTTCAGTCATACGACCTCCTCTCTTGACCCTTTGGCGTACTATTAAAAATCCTTGTTTGGCTTTATAGCCTAGGCTTTTAGCCCTGTCAAGCTTAGTCGGGTGCATAACTCTGAGAGTGGCTGGTTGTTTTCTCCACTCTATCTTTCTTTCATTCATTAATTTCTCAGATTCTTCTGAAGAAAAATTCTTTTTCAAATATTTCATATAACTCATTTTGTTTTTTGACCTCCATTATTTTCTTGTCTACGGTTTTCAGGGAAGTCACTCCCCACATTAACCCTTGTTTATAAGCAGAAACTAGTTTTTTTTATAAATATTGCTGTATATTTGCATAAATTATTTAAACTATTAATTACAAAGTATTATGTCATGGCAGAAAACATTAAACTTGGTGGTAATATAGAATTAGTTGGTTTTGAAGACTTGTCAGTTGCTGAAAGCATTGTTGCTAAGAAGATAATTGGTGGCTTCGCTAGGAATTTCAGCGACAACAACGAAGGTTATGAACATTTAGTTGTTCAAAAAGATGGAGATGTCTTATCGGCTAAATTATCCATTGATGGTGTTGAAAAAGAAGCCGGTGATGAAATAGACAATTTCTTTATGTCGCTGGGTAAAGTTCTTAATAAATTAGAAAAAGAAATAAAAAAATAATAAGATAAAATATTATTTTTTATCTTCTGTTTTTTTAGGTTTAGTTTCTTTCTTACTCGAGTCTTTTTTACTAGTCTTAGTTTTTTCTGTTTTTTTAGTCTCTGTCGTCTTTTTGGTCGTAGTCTTTTCAGCTTTCTCCTTTGGCTTCTCAGTAGTTTCTTCAGACTCTTTCTCAGATTCTTCTTTTTCTTCTCCTGACTCGGTAAGACTCTTAGTTTTTTCTTGAAGTTTACCTTTCAAACCTGTTGGCTTGTCAGGTGTTGCTTCTGTTTGTATCTTTTCAACCGTATATGTATGACCTTCTAACTCTACAGTGATGTAACTATCTTCTTTAGTAGCCACGACTCTCACTTTAGAAGGAGGGTTTTTTATACCATTTCTCCATACATATTCGTTAAGTTGTTTTCCAATCCTAACATCTTCTATTTTCATATGTTTCTTTATAAATTCTTTAATTAAACTAATAGCTTTCTTACTTCTTTTATACTTTGGCGTATTTATATAGTATCTTCTTAAAGGTATCGTGTATTGTCTCTGGTTTTCTTTCATAATATATCAACTCATGCAGTTTTTGTTTTGATTCTTCTCCAATTTCTCTTAACACTAGTATGCCTACCTGGATGAATTCTCCTACTACCGCCGTATATTTTAGGAACTGTCCAAAAAGGAGCCCATCTCGTCTGTCTTCCTTTCTTAGCAAGTCTTAATTTTCTATTCACATGTATATTTTTTGACATCGTTAAATCCACCTTTTTATTTTTTATTAGCAGCTCTCTTAGAAGCTTCGTTGATAAGCTTTAATCCCTGTTTGGTAACTATTCTTCCTTTGTGAACTCCTATTGTAGTTTGTTCTACCAACTTATTAGCTTCTAATTGTTGTAGTATCTTCCTGATTATATTCCTGGATCCTCTTGCGAACTCCTCTGGTCTGACGCCTCTGTCTTTTTTAGTACCGTATTTAACACTAAGTTTGTTAGTACCCACAGGCCCTAAATCTTGTATTTTCAACAAGATAGAAGCTGCTCTAACTTGCCACCAGTCATTCCTGACAGGCGTTCTTTGATTACCATGGCTCGTCTTGACATAACCCGCCCATTCGGGAGGTGTAAGCTTCAAATCCTTTGATAATTCTTCTATAATGGTTCTCTTATCAGTTTCTCTCATTTTTTATTTTCGCCTCGTTAGTCTTATACTAAGAACCTCTAAACCCAGTGTTCTGGAATAATAAATCCTTTAAAAAACTTATGCTTTTACATCTTTATTAGTCGTCTTTAAAAAAAATAAATAAAATTATAAACTTTGTTTTTATACATAAAAATATGTATATCAAAACTATAAAAAAAGGCTGTCCTATATGTAAAGGAGACGTCAAGGGCAATTACACTCATCGTTATCTATGCTTGAAATGCAACGTTTCTTTTAAATACATTCATCTTGATTCTAAAGATGTTGAAAAAGTAGAAACTGATAATCCGCGTCTTAATTGGAAAGAACAAGAAAAAAACTTTAAATAATAAAGTAGTATTCCTTTGTATAAACGGGGTGTTAATAAAATGGAAACTTTAAACAGTAGTAATTTTGAAGAAAAGATAGGAAAAGGCAATACGATAGTAGATTACTGGGCTGAATGGTGTGGTCCGTGTAAAATGCTAGGTCCTATATTCGAAGAATTAAGTAAAGAAGTAGATGGTGTTACATTCGGTAAGGTCAATGTTGACGAAGAGCCAGACCTTGCAGGTAACGCAGGTGTAAGAGGAATACCTACTATGGTTCTTTACAAAGACGGAGAAGAAGTAGACAGGATCGTAGGTTTATTGCCTAAAGACGAGCTTAAGAACAAAATTGAAGAGGCTTTTTAGATAAAAAGTGTTAGTCCATAATTTTGATCCGGTACTGTTCAGTATGGGTAGTTTGGAGATCAGATATTATGGATTAGTTTATTTCTTAGGTTTTTTATTTATTTATTTCTTTTTGCGTTATTATGCCAAGAAAGGCCTGATAAAAAATTTAACTGAAGAAAAAGTAGATACTTTCATAATATACGGCTTTTTAGGACTTTTGATAGGTGCTAGATTATTCACATTCTTATTTTATTATCCTCAGACTTTTCTATACGACCCATTGGTTTTATTCAAACTATGGCAAGGAGGCATGTCTTTCCACGGAGGACTAGTAGGTGTGGTAGTAGCAGGCTATTTATTCAGTAAAAAACATAATATTAATTTTTATTCCCTTGCAGATCTTATAGTAATTCCTTCGGCCATAATTGTATTTTTTGGTAGAATTGCTAATTTCTTAAACGCGGAATTACCAGGCAAGGTAACCACCACAGTATTATGTGTAGAATATCCTAATCACGACATAAGCGGCTGTAGACATCCTTATGTTTTATACGAAGGTTTTAAAAATCTAATACTGGGAATAGTCTTATATTTCTTTTATCAAACCAAAAAGTTCAAAGAAGGAGTCATATTCTGGAGTTTCATATTCTTATATGCTTTTTTAAGATTCTTCATAGACTTCTTAAGAGAAGAACCTACTTGGCTGGGTATTAGTATGGGTCAGTTCTTAAGCGTAACATTTATTATAGTAAGCCTATACTTTCTATTTAGTTATAAAAAACTAAAGAGGTAAATATTATGAGAACTCCACTATTAGTAGTTAATTTCAAAACATACGAAGAAAGCACTGGCTTGAATGCGGTAAAACTAGCTAAGCAGATAGAGAAAGCCTCTAAAGAATCTGATGTCGACGTGGCTATTGCAGTCCAAGCCATCGATGTAAGGCTTGTTTCTGAATCCGTGGACATTCCAGTGTTGGCTCAACATGTTGATTCTGACGACTTCGGAGGTCATACGGGCAGGGTACTTATAGAAAGTTTAAAGCAAGCTGGTGCGGTGGGTACGTTATTGAATCATTCCGAATTCACCTTGGAAGAGTCGGTCGTTTCTGAAACCATTAAGCATTGTAAGGACAATAACTTCTTTGTATTACTTTGTGTTCCTAATAGCGAAAAAGCAGGAAAATTCTCGGTTTACGGTCCTGACGTTATAGCTGTTGAGCCTCCTGAACTAATAGGGGGTGGCGTAAGCGTGACGACTGAAGACCCTGGTATTATAAAAAGAACTGTTGAAACAGTTTATAGGGTGGAAAGAATTCCTGTTCTTTGCGGCGCGGGTATTCATGAAAAAGAAGACGTTAGCAAAAGTTTAGAGTTCGGTGCGAAGGGTGTTTTGTTAGCTAGTGGCGTGGTCAAGCACAAAAATCCGTATAAAGAAACTTTGGACTTACTCAGTGGTTTTTAATTCTGAACGTACAATATACGCCTAGCATAATCATTTTCATTATTTTGTTCATTATTTTTTATTACTGTTAGGTTTACGCTTTCTTGTTGTCTACGTTCAACACCTTCATTTTGTAGTATTACTATGAAGATGTCTCGTTCTCCATGACTTAATTCTATTTCTTCCAAATGAACAGCGTTAACATTATCTGTGGTTTCCACATTAATTTTGAAAGTAGTATCTCCATTATCTAATAAATTATTAAGTCCTATGTAGTAAATTGCTTCTCCATTATTATCAAAACTTAAAGAACTATCGTATACGTAAATCCTATCTCCTCTGTCAAAGCGATTCATAATCTGCTCTCTCATACGCTCATCAACGTTATCTGGCAACTCGGTTGCACTTTCATAAATATTAAAAAAAATGGCGGTGCCCGCTATAAACATAACCAAGCCCATTATTATGGCCACTATCATATTTATAGAGACTTCCATACCTTTTCTTCCAAAAACCATCTTTCTTTTTAGAATTTTCTGTGGAAATGAAGATTTCTCATAACACTCGCTGTGAAGATTAATAATATCAATGCTCCTGTTACAAGTATTAACAATCCTTGCTCTACGGGTACTGTGGGTCTTAGTATCATATACATACCAACTCCCAGTCCTGCCGTTCCTAGCCATAAGAACTTATCATATATTATCTTCATCAGTTGGAACTCTTCGTCTCTCGATAATGTTAATTTATTTTTTTTACTTTTTATCATAAATAATCACCTTTTTAATTTTCAGTTATCTATACTAACTGTTAAACTTTTTGAAGCTAGTGTACTTCCGCCATCTTCAGCTTCTTTTATAACTATAGAACATATATAATCTCCAATACTTGCGCCGTCTGTTTCAATTAAAAAGTTAAAGCCTACGCTTTCCGCTGATGGAACTTCATAATTAACAGAAGTTATAGTCATATTATCACCTAGGTTACCCGAGCACGAGCCGAGATCTATAGTAACATTTTTTTCTTCAGTACCTGCATTGTAAAACCCTGCGCTTAAAGATGCTGTCTCTTCCTGTTTTAATTGTATACTGCTAGTTTCTAGCAAAAAAGGACTTTCTCTGTCAGGACTTAAACCAATGTCTTGAACACTATCGAAAGCTCCTATCAAGCTATCTGTTCCTTCTGCAAAAAAAGTTCTTATGAAGCTTACTCCTGCTCCTATAACTACCATTGCTATTACTAGTACTACGACTGTGCTTATTCCGAGATTTAAAGCACCTCTTTTTGAAAATTTAAATTTTGACATTTCAATC
>CAZAFP010000021.1:0-2422 GCA_964484835.1 uncultured Methanosarcinales archaeon | reverse complement strand
CTCATTAATTTTTTTTTCTTAACTAAATCTTTTTAATTATTCATTTAAATAATTTTCTACTCTGTCGCTCTCAATTCTTCGTATGGTAGTAATCTTCTAGAATAATTCCATCTATGCTTTCCAAGTCTTTAACCACGTATAGTTTTCCTTTATTCATATCAGTTATTTTCTTAGCCAACTCTTCTCCTTCCTTCTCCAGGTTTATACCTATTATCGTCAAAGATATTTTTTTATCGGTTAAGACGCTTATATTATTCATAACTTCTTCCTGAGGGTTCTTTCCCAGCGTCTGAACTCCGTCTGTTATAAGAACTAGCTTTTTAGTATTTTTATTATTTGGGAATAAATCCAACGCGGTATTCAGACAAAGCGATATGTCTGTCTCTCCACTAGTTCTTAGCTTACTTATAGCTTTTATTAACTCATCAAAATCTTTTGTAGGTTTTTTCTGTTCCTCTATCTTAGAGCTGAACACTATAAGTCCTGCTTTATCATTTCTTTGTATGGCTTGGTGCATAAGAGCCAATCCTGCTTTCTTCGCAGTCTTTATCTTCTCTCCTTTCATACTGCCGCTGGCGTCTATACAATAAACTATGTCTATTTTACCCTTGGCGCTTCTTTCTTTACTAACGTAGTGTTCTTCTTTTACTTGTTTAGAACCTCTTCTTATGGCTTTATGTATTGTTTTCTTAAAACTAAGATCTTTGTAACGATCACTTCTCCTGTAATTTCTATAATCGCTAACTGCACCGCTCGAATCCCTTTTCTTATTTTCCACGCGTCCTTTGTAACCTTCACTCTTCAACTTTTCCAATTCCTCATCAAGCATTGCTAAAGTGGCTAGTTCATAAGCTTCTTCTCTTATAAAACCATCTTTATCCAAAAGCTTCTCTTTTTTCATACGTTCTATATTCTGCTCTATTCTCCTTTTAAGCTCTCTTTGAAACTCAGGAACCTTAACATTCTTACCCACGAAGCCTGGGTCGTAGCCGGTCATCTCCCTCACCATGGTTTCTCCGTATAACTCCTCCGCGTTCTTGTAATCCTTCACTAACTTTTCAAAACTAAAATCTGGTGTGAAACTAGAAATATTATTGTTTATAGCATTGGTTAATTTCTTAGCATTATCGACTTCATTCTTATCAACGTCAAGAACCGTATGCATTAATTTATCTTCTCTATTATCTTTAGAAAGCTTACCTGTTAACTCTTCCGCCTCATCCTGACTATTCTTGGCTACTTTTTCATCTTCTATGGTTTGGTTTGATGAGCCATGGTTAGGGATCATCACCGCCGCTACTCAGTTCTTCTTTAAAATACTCGTCAAAATTTTCCTTAAGATAATTCTTCGTAGTCTTCTTATACTTCATAGAAGGCTTAAGCCTTATCCTATGGCTAAGAACAGATATTAAAGAATCTCTTATGTCTTTCGCATTAACATCCTTTCTATTGTCCAAATAAGCATTAGTCTGAGCTCTCTCATAAATGCCTAGCGTAGCTCTAACACTGGGATGTTTCTCCAAATCAGGATCTTTCCTCAGCTTTCTTATGAACTTAACAGTTTTCTTTAAGAGCTTATCAGGATAATTATTCAATTTACGACCTTTAAGCTTGACTATCTTCTCTTCATACTCTTGAGTTTCAGGAGGCTCCATATATACTAAATCGAACCTATCCAGAAAAACATCGCTTAAAGGCTCAGTACTAGCTTCCTCAGGATTCATAGTACCTATGAATATAAAATCAGCGTCTAAATCAATATCATAACTGCCTATCGTTACTTTTTTCTCTTCTAAAGCTTGCAATAAAGCATTCTGTAACTTTTCACTACAACGATTCACCTCGTCAAAAAATAATATTCCTTGATCGGCTTTAAAAATCTTACCTGGTGTGAATGCTTCCATACTTAAAGGACCATGTTCTAAAGCCTTCCCAGGATCTATATCTCCTAGTAAATCTTCAGAAGTCAAATCAGGACTTCCTTGAACCCTGACAAAAGGAGGCTTATTATCTTTGTAAGGCAATATATCTGATAGTGCTTTAACCAAGGTAGTTTTTCCAATACCAGGCGGACCCACTAAAATTATATGTCTCTTAGCTATTATTGCCGATTTTATTTGTTTTTTAACATTCTCTTGCCCTATGACTTCTTCTATTTTATTGTTTTTTATTTCTTCCATTATAGAAACCTTTTTATACTCATTCTTTTACTTATCTTTTGTATTTAACAAAACTTTATAAAATTTTTTAAGATGGTAAAAAAAAGAGGTCAGGCGGCTATTGAGTTTTTGACTACTTATGGTTGGGCTATTTTGATGATCTTGGTTATGATTGGTGCTTTGAGTTCTTTCGGGATTATGAATCCTGATTTCTTGGTTCCTGAAAGGTGTAACTTGCCTCCTGATTTTAACTGTGTAGAATA
>CAZAFP010000020.1:0-8708 GCA_964484835.1 uncultured Methanosarcinales archaeon | reverse complement strand
GATAGATTAATGGGTGGTTTTATTTAAGCAGTGTTATTACTAATTTTCTGTTTCTTGGTCCGTCGTATTCGCAGAAGAATATTCCTTGCCAGGTTCCTAATTCCATGTTTCCTTTATTTACTGGTAGAGTTAGTGTTTGTCCTGTTATTATTGATTTTAAGTGTGAGTCGCTATTTCCTTCTAAGTGTTCGTAATTATCTTCTTTTGGTATTAATTCTTTTAATTTTCTATTCACATCTCTTTCTACGGTTGGGTCCGCGTTTTCGTTTATTGTTATTCCTGCTGTTGTATGGGGTACTAGTAAATGTATTAAGCCTGTGAAATCTTCTATTTCGTTTTCTATTTCTCTTGTTATGTCTATGTATTCGTTTCTTTTGTTTGTTTTTACATTTATATTTATTTTTTCCATTTCATTTTAAGTATTTGTTTCGGATTTAATTATTTTTTTGTTACCATTTTTCAAATACAACGCAACATTTATATATTAATATCGTTTCCGATATATCGATATCGATATGAAGGGTCAGTTAAGAAACATAACATTAAAATTACTATCAGAAAAACCAATGAGTGGCTCTGAACTAGTTAAAACAATAGAAGAACAACTAGGTTGGAAGCCAAGTTACGGCTCCATATACCCTTTATTAGAACAATTATTATCTGAAAAATTAGTAACTTGCCAAGAAGTTAAGAAAAAGAAAAAATACTCATTAACAAACAAAGGCTTGAAAGAACTACAAAAAAACAAAAAGAATAAGGAATCCTTAGTAAAGCTTTTAAACAAAACCTACGGCATAATGAAAGAAGTATACGGCGTAGATGCCAGAGAAATAGATGAGAAACTAGCTGAAGAAGTCGGCGAAGGAAAAATAGCTATTGAAGACATACAACAAGAATCTACAGATATGAAAAAAGAACTTTATAGAATAATGAAAAGTAAAAATTACAAAAATAACAAACAAAAGTTAAAAAAAATATTACAAGAAACCATCAAAAAAATGAAGGGGTTAAAATGACTAAGAAAATAATAGAAGTAAAAAACGTTTGGAAAACATACAAAATGGGCAAAAACAAAGTCCACGCTTTAAGAGGAATATCTTTGGAAGTTAAAAAAGGAGAATTCCTAGCAATCCTAGGACCTAGTGGAAGCGGAAAAAGCACTTGTATGAACATGGTTGGCTGTTTAGACACCCCGACAAAAGGAGATGTTTTTTTATCAGGAAAAAACATTGCCAAACTAAGCGAATCTAATCTTGCCCAGATAAGGGGTAAAAAAATAGGTTTTATCTTCCAACAATTCAACTTATTACCTAGCTTAACAGCACAAGAAAATGTTATGTTGCCGATGATGTTCCAAAACGTGCCTTTAGAAAAAAGACTAAAACAGAGCAAGAAATACTTAGAACTAGTAGGTCTTGATAAAAGAATGGATCACACACCAAATCAACTAAGCGGTGGTCAACAACAAAGAGTGGCTATAGCAAGAGCATTAGCCAATGAACCAGAGATGATACTAGCTGATGAACCAACAGGGAACTTAGACAGCAAAACAGGAGGCATAGTGATAGATTTCTTAAAAGAATTAAGGAAAAAAGAAGGAACCACAGTAGTCATAGTAACACATGACGAGAAATTAGCAAAACTAGCAGATCGTCAAGTTTATTTGAAAGACGGAATGATTGTAAAAAGTTTAGATGAGGATACATCAAAATATTTGTGAAGAGGTAAAAAAATGAAAAAAATTTTAGTAATAATGTTGATGTTGATCTTAACAACGGTATTAACAGCAGCTACAGGACCAATTTTGAACGTAGACAAAGCACAGCAACAGCCAATACTTGCACAGCCAGGACAAACTGTAGAAGTATGGGTATCTATACAGAATACTGCTTCTGATTCGGCTAAAGATTTAGTTATAGAAGCTGAAGACTCTTACCCTTTCACTTTAATTAATGAAAGAAATAGAGAAACAACAATATCCGTACTTGGTGGTTATCAAGAACGTGTAATCAGGTATGAATTATTAGTGGATTCTGACGCTCCTGAAGGTATTAACAATTTTGTAGTTAAGTACCAAACAGGTTACAGAAGTACAGTAACTAAGAATATACCTGTAGAGGTAAGAACTAGCGAAGCCATAGCAACTATTGGTAACGTCGTCCTTGAGCCACCTGAAGTAACTCCTGGGGATGAAGCTAAGCTAACAGTCAGTGTTAGAAACATCGGCGGTTCTAATCTTAGAGATTTCACTATAGGTTTAAACTTGGATAAAGAAGTAGGTCCTCAAGATATGATAATAAACGATCCTCCATTTTATCCAGCTGGTAGTGGTACTGAAAAGTCTATAAATAGGATAAGACCTGGCCAAACAACTGAATTCACTTTTGATTTAGAAGCATATCCTAATGCAGAAACTAATATTTATAAGATACCAGTTTATATGAGTTACTTCGATGACTCTGGTAATAAATATGAAAAGGAAGATTTGATAGCTCTAAAAGTAAATTCTGATTATGGATTAGATGTTAGGGTTGATAGTTCAGATTTAACTAAACAAAACCCTTCCGGTGACGTGACTTTTATAGTTGTTAACCATGGATTGTCTGATTTGAAACTTATGAATATTGAATTAAACGAGAATGATGACTTCAGCATAAGAAGTTCTAGTAACAGAGCTTACCTTGGTAGTCTTGACAGTGATGATTTTGACACTATAAGGTTCAGAATAAATGCTTTAGCAGAAGAAGTCGAGTTTCCAGTAACTTTAACATTCAGAGATAGTATGAACAATGAATTCACTGAAGAATTTGTTGTAACACACAGACTTCCCGAAGGCCAAGCAGGCGGTAATGCTACTTTAATAATTGTAGTATTAATAATAGCAGGTGCTGGATTCTGGTATTATCGTAAGAAGAAAAAGCAAAGACTCTTGAAACAGGATGATTAAGTGAGCTAAAGTGTTCAAAGACTATGCAACCTCTGCTTGGAGGAATATACGAAGAAGAGGCCTTAGGAGTTGGCTTACTGTACTTGGTATAGTAATAGGAATAACTGCGGTGGTAGCTCTTATCAGCTTAGCGGCTGGTTTGGAAAATGCTATAGAAGCCCAGTTCATTCAGCTAGGCGCTGATCGTATAACTGTTCAAGGTATGGGTTCTGGCTTTGGACCGCCTGGTTCGGCTGTAGTTAATCCAATTACTAAAGATGATTTGGATGTTGTAAAACGAGTTCCTGGTGTGGAAGAAGCACTTGGTAGGATTATAGAGTCTGAAAACGCTGTCTATAGAGGTTCAACTAGTAGTGTTTTTTTCATATCTTTACCTCAAGATCCTTCGGAAAGAGAATTGTCCATTGGTTACTCTAATTATGAAATACTTGAAGGTCGTATGTTACAACCTAACGACAGGTATTCTGTAGTTGTAGGTAATAACTTTGTTGACAGGGAAGTATTTGATGAAAAAGTAAGAGTCAGGGATACTATTAACATCGAAGGTCAGCAATTTACAGTAGTGGGTGTTCTTGAAAGGACTGGTAGTTTTCAAACCGATGGGAGTATGGTCATTAATGAAGATGTAATGAGAGAGGTATTAGATAAAGATGATGAGTATAGCGTTTTACAAGCTAGGGTGAGTAACGTCGATAATATAGAATTCATAGCGGAGGATATAAGAAGGGACTTGAGAAGGCATAGGGATGTTGATTTAGGAAGAGAAGATTTTCAAGTTAATACCGCTCAGGATACTTTAGATTCTATAAGCACAATACTTAATGTAGTTACTTATGTAGTTGTAGGTATTGCAAGTATCAGTTTACTCGTAGGTGGAGTGGGTGTTATGAATACTATGTTCACTAGTGTTTTAGAAAGAACAAGAGAAATTGGCATAATGAAGTCTGTTGGTGCTAAGAATAAAGACGTTTTTTACATATTCTTGTTCGAATCAGGATTTATAGGTGTTGTAGGTGGTTTGGCAGGTATCGTAATAGGTGGTGGTCTTGCTAAGTTAGTTGAAATACTCGGTTCTTACTTGATGGGTCCTGGCCTTATACAAGCAATTATTAGTTTACCTTTAATACTAGGAACTTTATCCTTTTCGTTTTTAATAGGTGCTTTAGCGGGCACATTACCGGCTTATCAAGCGAGTAAGTTAAACCCTGTAGAGGCTTTAAGAAAATGAAACTAGAATACTTTAAATTGGCATTGAAGAATTTGAAAAGTAAAAGACTTAGAAGTTACTTAACTATGTTGGGTATAATAATAGGTATAGCTGCAGTTGTTAGTTTAATAAGCCTAGGTCAGGGATTACAACAAGCTATAGAAGAAGAATTTCAAGAGTTAGGAATGGATAAAATAGTTATTCTCCCTCAAGACTTCACATCATTTGGAGGAGGAGGTAGCTCTTTAGAAAAAAGCGATGTTGATGTCGTAAAAGAAACAATTGGCGTTCAAAAAGCTGGCTACTACGTTATCAGATTCGGACAAGTAAATTGGGGTCGGGACGAATTCGGATTTTATATGGTTATAGGTGTTGAAATAGGGGATAGTTATGATTTGTTAACTGATTTACAACCCATTAATATTATAGATGGCAGGGATCTTAGAGAAGGCGATGGTAGAAGAGTTATTGCTGGTTATGACTTTGCAAACTTTGAAGGTTTCGATGACAAGATGAGACCTAGAAGTAATATAGAAATTAACAATCAAGAATTTCAAGTAGTTGGTATAAATGAAAGAATAGGGAATCCTATGGATGATCGTGCATTGTTTAT
This sequence comes from uncultured Methanosarcinales archaeon, assembly GCA_964484835.1. GTDB lineage: Archaea > Nanobdellota > Nanobdellia > Woesearchaeales > 21-14-0-10-32-9 > SKIS01. The sequence continues at coordinate 3,941 of CAZAFP010000020.1, read as the reverse complement.
GACAATGGATGCTTTCGAAAACTTATATGATGTAGGTGACGGAATTGATGAAATAATAGTTCAAGTAAATCCGGGTGTTGACCCTGTTGATGTGGTTCCTAGAATTGAAGAAAACCTTAGAAGGCACAAAAATTTAAATGAAGGAGAAGAAGATTATGCTGTTGAGACTTTTGATGAGTTACTTAGTAGTTTCATGGAAATATTTGCTGCTGTAACTATAGTAATAGTTGGTATTGCAAGTATCAGTTTACTCGTAGGTGGAGTAGGAATTATGAATACTATGTATACTAGCGTTTTACAAAGAACCAAAGAGATAGGGGTTATGAAAGCAATAGGTGCTAGGAATAGTGATATAAGGGCTATCTTCCTATTCGAATCTGGTATGCTTGGATTATTAGGAGGGGCTATAGGTGTTATTATTGGTATGAGCATAAGTAAGGCTATAGAATACGTTGTAGTTGTAGGATTACAACAGCCTTTATTGAGCATTGGATATTCACCAGCTTTAATCTTCGGGGCTTTAGCATTCTCATTCCTTATTGGCATGTTTAGTGGTTGGTTACCTGCTAAGCAAGCTAGTAATTTGAACCCTGTAGATGCGTTAAGGTCGGAATAACCAAAAATATTTAATATAAATAAATATTATAGGTGATAATATGAAGCCTGTAGATCCTAAAAACATATTTTTAACAGCTGCATATGCATTAGCTTTAGTTTTAATATTCTTACTTTTCCAGCCTTACATTACATTTATGTTTTTAGGGGGCATAATTGTTATGTTCCTTTATCCTTTAAACTTAAGGCTTCAAAGAAGAATACCTAATAAGTTAGTTTCTAGTTTATTAATGACTTTGTTTGCTTTTATAATATTATTCATACCTTTGGTTTTATTAGGCACTGCCTTAGTAGATGATGCTAGGAATATTTATGAAGAGGTTATCAATTTAGATTTGGATGAGGCTTCCGAGTCCATTTCTGAATTAGCAGGTTTTGAAGTTGATTTGAATGATTTCTTATTTCCTTTAGCTATTGATTTTAGAAGTTATTTAACTGAGAGTATACCTAATATTTTAGGCTTTGCTACTGAATTTTTTATAAAGTTCTTCTTATTGTTATTCGTCATTTATTATGGTTTCAAAGAAGGTAATTATTTAGTAAAGTCTTTCATGTCCGCTCTTCCTTTTTCAAGGACTCAATCTAGGGCTTTAGTTGAAAAAACTAAGAATGTTCTTTGGGGTGTTTTATATGGTAATTTTTTAATAGCATTACTTCAAGGTTTATTCGGAGGATTAGGTTTTTGGTTGTTTGGTATAAATAATCCGGTATTTTGGGGTTTCGTCATGGGTATACTTAGTTTTGTGCCTGTTGTTGGTACTCCTTTGGTTTGGATTCCTATTGCTATATATGCATTTTTCCAAGGTAATTTATTCTTAGCTGTCGGCCTCACTGTTTATAATCTTGGTGTGGTTATGAATATAGATAATTTCTTGAAGCCTAAGCTTATCGGTACTCATACAGGTATGCATCCTTTAATAGTACTTGTAGGTATACTTGGCGGTATAACTCTCTTTGGCGTTATAGGTTTTATACTTGGCCCGGTTGTTTTGGCTTTAAGTATATTAATAATAGAATTTTTTAACTCAGAGGTTATGAAGATTCGTTAGTTCGTATAGTGTTGATGCGGACCATGCTTGTACAAGGGCGCCTTCGTTTTTTCTCTTTGATGCACTGCTGATTTCTGAGCAGCTTCCAACAATTCCGGTTTCCATATCTTCTATGCTTGCTTCAAGAATTTTTTTTACGTAATCTTTATACTTCTCATTATTCAAATCATGCATGGCTATGCTTGCTATGTTATTTATGTAGTACCAACTATCTCCGTGGTGATAGCTTTTATTATTCATTCCTGTGTATTCGTTTTCGAATAAATCGTTATTTTTAGAGATGCTGCTTAGTCCTCCCCATTCCAGCCAGCATTCTTCTAACACTTTGTCGAATGTTTTTTCCCATTCTTCTTTTGTCAGTATTTCTTTGCTTATGTAATGTGCTAGAAAAACATTAGGCCTTTTAGTAAAATCAGGTTCTTCGTCAATACCGTCAATTAATCCTTCTTCTGTGATGAAGTGTTTTCTTATTCTTTGTTTGAATTCTTCAGTGTCATAGCGAGGTTTTATGTTTATCAGTTCTGCTAAGTAATTAAGAGTTTTCAACAAATGATGGTAAAGAAATTGTATCTCTACACGGTATCCTTTCCTTGTAGAATTTTCTTTGCCTGTATCCATCCATGTTTCTAAAGATTTGTTGTAGATAAAATCTTTTTTCATTCTGTTTTTTCTAAGATTTATCTCTGCCAATCTTAACGTTTCGTACATTTTTGTAAGTTCTTCATGGGTGTATAATGGCTTTAGTTTTTTCAATCCTCTCAGGTGTTCATAAAGTCTCTTAGCAAGCCATCCGGTACTATCTATGCTTCCTAATTCGGAATGGGGATGTCTGTTATTAACCATGCCTTCTTCATTTATATTGTTGAGGTGTCTCTTAAGAACTTTTTTAACAAACAAATCATCTTTTTTAATAATATATGGTTTCAGGCTTATAAGTTCGTCTCTTGTCCATACTTGGTAAAACCACGGATAGCCTGCTAGTATTCCTTCTATTTCATTATCTATTCTTAATCTTTCTAAAGCGTTAAAACTCTTGTCTTGGTAATTATTTAAGTTAATTCTTTTTTGTTTAATCTTATTCTGAGGGTATTTTATTTTTATTTTGCACTTTTCGTTTTCCAAGTTTGTTGTAAATGCGTGGTAAACATATAATTTATTGGCGGTTCCTCTTTTTTTATCGTAAGAATAATTCTTTTCAATCCACTCGTCTTCCTTCTTAACATTTTTAGCTTTTAATTCAAAGTTTATTTCATATTTTTTATTAGTTAAAGAAGTATCTTCGTATTTAGTATATTTAATACTGTAAGTATTACTATTTTTACTTATCTCGTATATCCTACCTTCGTCGTTATAATCGTGTATGTTTCTACAATCTAAGAATATTTTAATAACTCCGCTTCCTCTCGCTTCGTATACAAATTCTTGGCTATTCTTATAATAAAACTTTTCAGAACTTTTCTTATTTATTTTTGTATAAACTCCTTTTTTTTCTTCTATTCCTTGTAATTCATCATCAATTTCTATTCTATCAAGTACTTTAATTAACTCCCAATTATCTAGAAATGTCAATCCTTGATAACTAGTTTCGTCATCTCCTTCAAAATAATAACCCCCTCTGGGATTACCTAATAGGAATTTACCCACCCTCTTTTTCAAACCTCTTAATTATTTTTTTTTAGTAATGCGCTTCCGAATAATCTCCTATGTTAATATTACGACCATTACCCTTAACTTTAGTATGACTTCCTACAATGCTATCTTTTAAAACAGTGTTTTTTATTTCAGAATCCTTACCAATGATACTTTCTTTTATAACGCTTCCTTCTATATAAGAATCTTTACCTACTGATACGTTAGGTCCTATGACTGAGTTTTTTATCTGAGCTCCTGGTTCTATATTAACGGGTTTTATTATAACGCTTGTTTTAGGCGTGGTTTTAACATTAAGACCTTTTAACAAATACTGGTTAGCTTCTAACAAGCTTTGAGCATTGCCACAGTCCTTCCACATTTTAACTTCGCCGGCTCTCAACTTTGCTCCTTTCTCAATCATTATCTGAAGAGCATCTGTTATTTGATATTCATTTTTAGACATTATTTGTTTATCCAAAATATTTTTTATCGCGCTAAACAATTTAGAAGAATCTTTCAAATAATACATACCCACTATGGCTTTATTAGTCGGGGGTATCTCTGGTTTTTCTATAAGTTTAGTTATGTAATTATCATGTAAAAAAACAACTCCGAACTTTCTAGGATCCTCAACTTCTTTAGTCC
>CAZAFP010000019.1:6869-9085 GCA_964484835.1 uncultured Methanosarcinales archaeon | reverse complement strand
AGCAAGAAAAGAACTATCTAAACAAAATATTGAATTAAAAAGAATAAATGAATTAGGAAATTAAATCTTCAGGTTTACTAACTAAAACATACTTATTCGCTACAAATATTAAATCATTATCTCTCGTAACCAATACCGATTTCATTCTTTTTGCAATAGCGACATGTAAACAATCATAAAAACCTATTTTATAACCATTATCAGACTCTATCTTCCTAGCAAGAACATAATCTTCATCTTTTGCTTTAACAAAAACAAAACTTTTTTCCTCCTTAAAAAACAATAACTTGTTTTTAAAAAGTTCTTGATCATTCAAAACAAATTCTAACTCTCTTAAAATAAAACCAGAATAATAAATAATATCTTTTGAAAACATAACTTTTTCCAAGAAATCCTTAGCAAACATCCAATAAGGAACTTTGCCTTCTTCTTTTTTGAAAAGATTAAGCCATATACACGTATCAACATAATAACCAACCATAAATCATTAATTGAATTAAATCTTTAATAACAATACTTGAAGAAAACTCGGAAGGTTTCCGAAAAATCATAAGAACCCGATATTGGAAAATTATTTATACAAGTGTATATTATTTTATACATATGGATTTAGAAATATTAAAACCATTCTTCGAATATCCAAAAAAGGGTTTTCACATAAGAGAAATCGCCAGAACCCTCAAAAAAAACCATATGACTATTAGAAAATACCTAAAAAAATACTCGGAAGAGAGTCTCTTAAAAAAAGAAAAAACTTCTTTATACGAAGTTTTCAAAGCAAACACTAACAAAAAATTTCTTAACTTAAAAACATACTATAACTTAGAAAAAATAAGAAAATCTAACATCGTAGAAGAATTAAACGAAAAATTTGATTATCCTCAAATCATCTTATTCGGCAGCTTCTCAGAAGCGAAAGACGACGAGACTAGCGATGTAGATCTTTGCGTAATAACAAACACGAAAAAAAACTTTAATGCAAAGCCTTTTGAAAAAGTTCTAAATAGAAAAATAGACTTACGAATATTTTCCGAAAAAGAGTTGAAAACACTTATTAAAAACAACCCCGGACTTGCAAATAACATAATGAAAGGAATTGTCCTTTCAGAAGAGTTCGAGGTTTTATTATGAGTTTAAAAGAAAGCATTACTTTAGGATATGTGAAGAAGATAACGCCGAACCTCAACAGATCCAAATCTTTACATGAATCAAGCAAACACGCTTTAAAAACTACGCTTGAGATACGCTTAAGCCATCACAGCAATAAAACTGTTTTAAGAGAATTATATGAAAGTTTGAGAGAACTATGCGAATCTATAGGTTACAAACACGGCTTTAAATTCCAATCTCACGAATCTATAATACATTTTTTAAAAGATGATCTTAATGAAATAAAAATAGCAACTAAATTTAACAAATACAGAATGCTTAGAAACGACATAAATTACTATGGCAAAAACATAAACTATGAAACTGTAATAAAAGCAAAAGAAGAAATTCCTGAAATAATTAAGAAACTAGAAATGCACTTAAAAAAATAAATTCTCTTTTATCCATTCATTTCTTTGCCAATTCCCTAACGAGCTTTGTCATTGTATGCTCCAGCTTGATATTCCTAGTGTAAAGATTATGAACTAACATGAACAAGACAATCACAGCCACGTAAACAACAAGATTAGAACCAGTATCAACACCCACTAACTTAGCCAGATAAGTTGTAATGCCTGGCAAGAAAGCAATAACCACTAATAAGAACCAAGCCGTATTCCAAAATATCATCTCGACAAAATTAAGACTTCCTCTCTTATACCTAGAACTAGTCTTAAAAATCAAATAAGCCGCGCCTACACTAACAATTATTGTGAATAAATTTATCATCTTATGAATTTATGGTAAAAGTTCTTGAGCAAAATCCTAACGCTATTAAGCAAGCTCTGACCCTTACTCATACTATACCTCGTATATTTTATAGTAACAGGAACCTCGCAGTATTTTAAATTATTCGATTTTATCTGATCCAAGATCTCCGTGGCGTGAGCCATATCATCTTGATTCAAATAAATACGTTGTAACGCTTTCTTATTCAAAGCCCTAAAGCCATTATGAGTATCAGTCAAACGCAAACCAGTCATTACAAAACTAACAAATATGGCCGCTTTCAACAAAACTCTTTTACTCAAAGGAACATTACTAGAACTGTCCAAGAACCTACTCCC
>CAZAFP010000019.1:0-6769 GCA_964484835.1 uncultured Methanosarcinales archaeon | reverse complement strand
GTTTGCAAAGCAGCACCCTGACCCCTGTTAATAACGTGCCGTAATACCAAGGCTCCTGCTTTCTCAGCTGCTTCTTTAGTATTGTCAGAACTACCGTCATCAACTACCAATATATTTTCATAACCGTTCTTTTTCAAATCCTTCACGACCTTACCAATACTAAATTCTTCGTTAAAAGCCGGAATAAGCACAAAAACCTTGTCCATAAACAAAGAGTATGCGAAATTGTTATTTAAAGATTTATATAATTTCAAAACCTGTGCTTAACAATATCTTTCTTATTTCATCTATATTTTCTTGTTGGTACTTCTTATTAGACATTCTTACAAATCTGATTAGTAAATTGTGTAGTTCTTCTTTGTTCAAAAACTGTATTTTATGAGCGTCTGCTATGAAATAAAATCTGAAACTTTTATATTTCAATTCCTTTATAGCGATACCTCCTACTACGCCTAGCGGTTTTCCTTTTTTAGGTTCTTTCTCAAGTGTTTTTAAGAACTCGAAAACAGTCACGCTTTCTTTTTTAAACTTCTTATTTATCTCTTCTTCTAGTGAAGGAAGTATTTCTACTCTTGCCATCTTTTCTTTGCTTTATTTATAGCTTCATCTATGGGTATTGCCTTATCGCTGAATAACATTTGTCTTAACTGTTCTTTTACAGCTAGCTCATACATTCTTTTTATTATATCTTCATAGGTGTCTTCTTTAGTTCCGAAGCTATTTATGAGTTCTTTGGTTTCCTTGCTCATTTTTATAGTGGAAGTCATATACTTGGTATACTTGGTTTACTATTTATACTTTTCTTTTTTTAATAAATAAGGATTCTTAATAACAACTTCTGAAGGATTCTCGTAAATTTTCCGGACTTTATTTAGAAAAACTTAAATAATACGATGTATTACAATGTATTAAAATGAAAGTTGTCAGTGTGAAATTCGAAGAACACGTATTGAGAGAAGTAGACGAGAATATAAAAATTAACAACTTTAATTCAAGAACAGAATTTATAAGAGGAGCAATAAGAGATAAACTAGATCAATTAAGAAAAGAAAAAGCGTTTTTAGAATTCTTAAAATATAAAGGTAAAGCAAATAAAAAAACCACTGATGAAGAAAACTTAAAGAATAAAAAAGAAGTAGAAAAACAATTACTAAAAGAATTAGAAAACAGATTCAAATAATATCTTCTGGTTTTTTCACTTCAACAATATCTTGCAAGTACTCAAAAAAATGCTTATCTCTTGAAACCATTATAGCATTATGATTTCTTGCCTGAATAGCATTTAAACAATCCACAAAAGGAATATTCTTCTCTCTAGCCATTTTCTTTGCAGTGTGGAATTCTTTTTTAGTTATACTTACTTTTTTTAAATTACCTGACAAAAATAAAAAGTTTAACATACTTTCTATCTCGTTTGCAGAATAATCTTTTTTTAACTCCCAAAACAAAGTTTCTGAAAAAATAATAACGCTTTTAGACTTGTTTATATGAACAAACAATGTAGACGCTAAATCACCTAAAGGTTTTCCTGAAAAACCACTTCTATCCTCATAAAAATCCCTCCATATACACGTATCTAAAAAATACTTGTCCATTTAATTTAATAAATAAGGATTCTTAATAATAACTTCTGCAGAATTCTCGAAAATCTTCCTGATTTTTCTCAGTAATTATTATTAAAAAATATGTTTTATACATTTTTTGTGGAATTAGAAGAAGCCATAAAATATGTCAAGTCTAAGTTTGAAAAAGAAGATTATACAGAAACAAATCACTATAAAGAACAATGCGTAAGCAGAGAAATAGAATTAGAAGAAGTGAGAAATATACTAAAGAAAAACAAAATTAAAGGATTTGAAGAACAAAATAAATATAAATATAAAGCAACTATGGAATACACGCCTGATAAAGATTTGATACTAATATTAAATATAGATAAAGAACAATTGAAATTAATAACTGTATTCCCTCAATATTCGAGTAAGAGGATGAGAAAATGAAAGCAATAATAAAATATGATTACGAAACTGACGTGTTAAAAGTAATGCCTACTAAAAGAAAATACGACTCTTCATACCAAGAAAACAATTTAGTTTTTGATATGGATTCTAAAGGAAAAGTTGTAGGTTTGGAAGTTTTAGACACTTCTAAAGTACTAGGTATACCTAAAAGATTTCTGAAAAACATCAGAAGAGTAGACGGAAGGATAGAAGTTAATAAAGAAGAATTAAAATTACGCATATACCTGGAATGCGAAGTAAGAAATTCTAACAAAGTAAGCAATTATAATGTTGAAAAAATAAAGCCCGAATTTTTAAAACCCTCGAGCATGGACTTAGCACTAGCTTAATTAAAATATGTAAAGAATGAGTAGAAACACTTGTATAATAATCAACACCTATCGTGTGTTACAAAAAAATTAGATAAAAAAAATATTTCTAGTGATGCAGTCTTACCACTTCACATCCCAGATTAAGATGTTATTACCAGTCATACTACTCTGCTCGTGATGGAATAATTCGAAACGATCAGTGTTAGCACCCTCCCAGAAATACAACTCGGTAAACACAGAATCAACTAAGACTTCGTCGCCAATAACAGCTCTCCACTCACCATCATCTTCCATTAGGTTAACACTCCACTCACTACCGCCAGTTTCAAATTTCTCACCGTTAACAATAACACTACTAGGCACCAAGGTTTCCCTTCCGTAATTAGCTCCGGTATTCTCATCCCTAGCAGTAATCAAAATCCTACTCTCGCTAGGCTCATCAGGATTAATCACTACGCCGGTCAATTCAGTAATCACGCCTCCTTGCCTGGACAAGCCCAATCCTGCCCGGCATAAGTAACCATCATCTTCCTCTTCACAACTCAAAGCCTGATTGGTTAAATAATTAGGATAAATACTAATCCACTCGTTAGTAGCCCTCTGACCCCTAACATTACGAGCCTCGAAATAAACCTCCCTAGCACTTTCCTCGTCCAATCCTAACAAGTCCTGAATCATAGGAACTGCCTCGTTAACATCCCTGTCTCTCAAATCACTAATTATGTAAGCCCTCTCAAAGCTCCAACCACCGAAGTGACCCCACACGCTAGACTTGCCAACCATATCCTCGCTGGTAATCAACAAGCCCTGAGGAGGAGTACAATGCGTTAACTCCACAGCTTTTTCAGCATCCTCACTACTCATATGCTCTTCGTAATGACTTAAAACGTTGTCTTCCAAAGCCAAAGCCTCATCAAGAACTTGCTTAGCCAAGAAGAACTCCTCAGGAGAAGCATTATCCACGTCCTCACCAGTCATACTCTCAATGATATGATTAAAACCTTCCCTGCCCCCGCAATCCAACATCCTAAGGATAGCAACGGCCTCGTTCTCATCACTAGTCAACAATAACCTACCAGTCCAATGAGCCATAGGAGTATTCTGACTAGCACCGTCAAAAGTCACCCTTCTCTCAGCCACTTCCTTGAACCAATGGCCGAAATCCCACCAGCTAGTAATAATAGCATCCTCATCACTTTCTAAACGAATAGTATCCTGAGCATTAAACCAAGCATCATTCATACCAGGCACTCTTCCATATCCCGAGGCATAACCATCTTCCACTAATCCACTCAACAAGAAAATACCCACTACTAATATTATAACTTGAGAAGCTAAAACCTTCGACTTTTCCTTTTTAAAATAAGCCTCTAATAACAAAACCGCTCTTCCTAAGAATACGCTTAAAGCAACCGCAAAAGCAGGCACTAATAACAACATAAACCTAACTCCTTGACTACTTGTAAATACCATTGCGATGAACCAACCAGCTGCGAACATAGCAAAAGCAATGTTAAAGCTGCGATCATCAAATAACTTCAAAGCCAAACCAATCAATACAGGTAAAGCCGCGAATAAAGTAAACATAATCCCCTCGCTTATGCCTAAGGCAGAGCCCAACGCGCCTGGGAAAGTAGTCAAAGCTAAGAATGCCAAAACAGCACTTCCTAATAAATAATAATAATCTTCCTTCCTAAGATCTTTAAGCGGAACCAAGGTTAAACAAACACCCATTATAGCCATGAAAAACAAAACTTCTCCGCCCATAGTACTTATTATATCTGAGACGGAAGGCCTATTAAGCTCGGCTACCGTGGTCATAACATTAGGCCATAATCCAGTACCAATCGTTTCCTGCAAACCCAATCTTCTGATAAGCCCGCTGTAAAAAACATTAACATAACTACTGAAACTAGTAAATAAACTAACAAACAAAGCACTGCTTAAGAAGAAACTACCTGTTATGACTCCCGCCTTTTTCAAACTACTAATTTGATTCTTATCTTTCTTTAAGTAATACTTAATGGCGGAGAATAATAAATAACCAGCGAGTATAATAAATATCATTACGTAAATACTACTCCAAGCACCCCATGTTCTCGAAAAGACACCCATTATCAAACCAGCTAAAGCGCCATACGTTAAACGTAACCAATTATTCTTAGTATCGAAAGCTTCGATGGCAAGCCAAAAAATCAATAAAGGAAACAGTAAATTATAACTGTCCGTACTGGAAAAACCACCTATGCTCCTGCCGACAAAGCTAGGATGAACAGCCATAACCAAACCACTAATGATTCCCGCTACGTTACCTCCGAACTTCCTACCGATAAAGAAAGCAGGTATAATAGTTAACATACCTACCAAGACAGGCATCATAAAGAAAACCCAATAAGGACTAACATCGCTAAAGAAGTTCATAAATTTATAAGTCCAAGCACTGTATATAGGATGTAATGTTTGTCTCTCACTCTCCCTACCTAAGGGAGCGAGCATTAATTCATCCACGTACTTACCGTCTTCACTCACACTCTCAGTAATATGTCCTTTTTCTAAATAATTCTGAGTATACCTCCAATAATGATATGGATCTATACCTACTAAGTATGTATGGTCATACCTGTCGTCTGTAAAATAATTCTTTAATTGAGTATAAGCCTGCTCTTTTTCATTATCAATCATCTCCCTATTCTCTCGGTAGAATTCTTGATAAGCACCTTCTATCTCGCGATTTAAATCGGCTTCGCTCATAGCAGGATTTTGCTGCTGGACTTGCTGGCCAATCATCTGAATATATTGATTCTCGACTTGGGAGTGTGCCGAGTCTCTTATCATCGGCAAATCGCTAGTCTGCGCTCTTATTTGGAACGCCATAGTCATAAGAACAATTATTAGAATGAATGCGACGATTAAACTTTTGTTAAAATCTATTTTTTTAACTTTGTCCCACGTTTTTTTTGTTTTTTTCTTAATGCTTGTAATGTTAATTTCCAAATCGTCTTTAGCCATCAAATGTTCGAATCTTATTCATTTAAAATATTTTTTGGTTGTTTTTGACAAATTATTTAAACAAAAAAGATTTACCGTGTTAACTCAATAGTAGTAATAAAATAAAAACATTTAAATAATAAAAACAATCACTACTAAGTGATTACAATTCAAGGGGGTTAATCAAAAAATGAAAAATTTCAAGTTTAAGAATATAGTGCCGACGATGATGCTATCAACAATGGCATTAGCAGGCTTGCCAGAAAAATCAAACGCGCAACAACCGCAAAAAGAAACTCTAGACCAAATAGTAAGTCAAGGACCTAGTCAAATACAAGCCAATAAAGGATTCTCAAAAGAAGTAATAGTAAACGGAGATTACTTCATACCGTACACGCAAGAAGCGGACACTCTAAATTTTATAACTTCGAACCCTGAAAATAAAGACTTCTACTTAACTATGCCGAATACAGAAGGTTCATTTATAGAATTCACAAACGAAATAGACCAAAGAGAAAGAAACAGCTTAGAATACTTGATGAATAACGGAGGCAAAATAACTCTTCCTAACCACACACAATTAAAAGGAAAAGACGGAAACGTACTATATATAACCTCGGAAGAAAAACCAAACAGTCTAGAATCATACGCGGTAGGCTTAGAAAGAAACGGACAAGACACACTTTCAGTAAGACCAGTAATAGCACACTTCCAAGAAGTCCCCAACGACTTCCAAGAAGAATATAATGTTTTAAAAGAAGACTCACAGAGAAAAGACCAAATAATAAACGCTTTAAAACACGACGCAGAAGTTTCCGATTATAAAATAGAAAAACAAAGAAGCTTGTTAAATGAATGGCAAGTACAACCATCCTTCGCAATCAGCCCAATTAATCCTTCGGATAACTTAGGATACTCCGCGGGTCTCAGAGCCACAACTCCTAGAGGGATAGGTGTATTCATGGACTACGGATTCACAAACACATCTTCAGACGAATTCGAAGTAGAAACAAGAGAACAAAAACCAAGCAATAGACCGATACAAGGAGAAGACGTTAGATTAACCACCGGAGAAAACATAGAAGAAACATACACCTTAACTGGTGGTATAGACTTCCCAGTAGCGGACGGAGCAAGCCTGGGAATATTAGGTGGAATTAGAAACACAGATTATACAACAAATGCGACTGACGAATTCTGGACAGAAAGAAACGGAGGAACGTTCAATTATCAAAAAGACAACATGACAATGACAGACAACCAAATAAACCCTGTCGCGGGTATGAACATGACGTTGGATTTGACAGACAACATCTCTGCATTCGGACAAGGAACATACACATTCGACGCTAAAGAAATAGAGGCATTATTCGGAATCAGATATAACTTAACCAGGTGATAATAATGAAAAAACTATTTATCTTAACATTAACAATATTAATACTGTCA
>CAZAFP010000018.1:0-9864 GCA_964484835.1 uncultured Methanosarcinales archaeon | reverse complement strand
CTTTCTAAAGACGTTGTTTATTCATACAAATACATAGCAAATAACACAGATAAAGAACTGGTTAAGAAGGCTTACAAGTACAAGTTTGAAAAACCAAATGATGAAGAAAAAGATATTTTCTTAAAAGAGTTTGAAAAGTTAATCAACGATAGTAACAGAAACGTTTCTTTTTAAACTAAAATCACTATCTACTCCGTAAGCTTCAACATTACAAGTATCTTCAATAACAGGAGCGTCACTAGTTATTAAACGAACAATAAAACCCGCTCCTTCATCATAAACAATATTTTGATTTACACTATCCATCCTTATGTGTTCAGAGCTTAATTCTTCACAACTAAAATTCAAACCTATATTATGATCAACTGAATCGTTATTAAACACTCCTACGTTAAATGATACCTGATCACTAGAATTAATTACTACTCTGTCAGATTCTACAATAATAGGTTCTTCCGCACTAAGATCTACCATTCTAGGCACTTCATACTCGAAGGTTTTTTCTGCATATAATTCTTCAGGTTCTTCACTCCCCGGCTCTGCAGTCCAAACACTTATTGTGTAATTATAAAAACCACTACTAATATTCCTATCCCGTATAGCTAGAGGTAAAACAAATATTTCTGGATATACAAATATCTCGGAAAGCGATTTGTTAAATGTAAAATTAGTATTTCTTAAAGTTGTATAATTATCTACGTCATGTTTAAAAAAGAATTGTTTCGGCTCATCATAAATATTATATAAACCATATTGGTAAAGACCTTCCCTATAAAATACATGAATCCTATTTTCCTCATCTAAGATTTCTTCTAATTCTTTTATTACTTTCTCACCTTCAGATAAGTTATAGTAATAATCTATGAAGTAAATGGAAACAAAACCAAGAAATAATAAAACAGGAATAATCAATAAATATTTTTTAAAACTTTTTCCTCGAGGATTAAAAGCTTTATCAACAGTATTGGAATCCCAACCAGCATTACTCAGATCATTTTTTATTTTTTGAGGAGAAACACCTTTATTTTTTTGTTCATCAATATATTTAACAATTTTTTTATCAACCATCTCTTATAAAAAGAAAAAAAACTAATTTATAAATATTCCTTTTAAAGATTTTAAATACTTAAATAGCTATCCTTTAAACTTTCTAATTCTTCTTTAACGATATTATCATATTCGAAACTACCGTCGTAATTCATTACTTTTTCGTGTAACTTAACTAATCTTCTGGGATTATCATCAAACGCATCCAATATTACTTTTTCCAATTCGCCTTTTTTCTTTTTATTAATATCAATATCAAATTCACCCATAAACCTAGGAGTGTATTTTATCGAACCATTATTTCTATACTCTGATAAGTTAGATATTAATGTATTATTGTAAACTTCATTTACAGAATCAGTTAAGTGTTTATAAAAATCTTTAGAGCTTCCATACACAGGAAAAAAGGTGTACATCACATGGTCTGTGTCAACGTTCAACCTTTGTAATGTTATATCTTTTGACACTTTAATCAATTAAGTCTTTTTATTAAAATGTAGGTTGTATTAAGTAATATAAAAATCCTTCTAATTTTGCATGCTTGTTATTAAACTAACCATGATAACATCCTCAAAGCTACAACCCCTGCTAAGGTCATTAACGGGCTTGTTCAAACCCCAAGTTATAGGACCTATAGCTCTGGCACCGCCGAACCTTTCAACAAGCTTATAACCAATATTGCCACTGTTCAAGTCAGGAAATACAAATATGCCAGGGTTTAATAAATCAACGCCTTTCCTAACACCGACTTTTTCATCAAGTACAGCATCTACCTGAACCTCACCAATAACTTCCAAATCAGGATATTTATTTTTCAACAAGTTATAAGCCTCTTCTATTTTTTTAGACTCGTGATGACTAGCACTGCCCAAAGTTGAAAACGAAAGTAAAGCAGCAGAATTTTTAATACCGAATTTTTTAGCAGCCTCAAATGCATTAAGAGTTATATCACATATCTCTTGAGAAGAAGGCTTAATATTCAAAGCACAATCTGTGAATAAATAAGTGTCGTTTTTTAACAACATTATGAAAAAAGTACTGGCTAAACTATCTTCTTTATTTTTTATAATCTGCAAAGCAGGTCTGAAAGTCTCTTTGCTAGGAATAGAAGCACCACTTACGACGCCATCACAATAACCCGCTTTTAACATACAAACAGCGTGATAAACAGGCTGTAAAGATAATAATGCAGCGTCTTCCAAAGTTATCTTTCCCTTCCTGTTTTCAAATATTATCTTTGCAAAATCTTCTTTTTTCTTTATCTCTATTATTTCAATGTCGTCAATTTTTATTTTTAAAGAACTTGCTTTTTCAAATATCTTATTCTTATCACCCAAGAGAATAGGATGAACTAATTTTTTATCCTTCAAATACCTAACAGCTTTCAATATTCTCTCATCATAAGGCTCAGGATAAGCTATTTTTTTAAACTCAGAATTATTTACCAAATCCTTAAAAAAATTATCTTCAACAGACATAATAAAAAGTATCTTAACTAAGAAATATAAAACTTTCTAAAAAAAAAGAATTTAATTATCGAGCATTTCAATCTCGATATTCAAACCTTCAGGAATAGGAACCCTCATGATAAGCCTGAGAGCACGCTCATCAACGCCTAAATCGATTAATCTCTTATGAACCCTCATCTCATACCTATCCCAAGTAGCAGTGCCATCACCACAAGGAGTCTTCCTAGTGGTGACTTTCAACTTCTTAGTAGGAAGAGGAATTGGTCCTTTTATAACAACACCTGTTTTTTCAGAAATGTCCTGAATATACTTACAAGTATCGTTAACTTTGTTAATATCCGTACTCGCTATCTTAACTCTTGCTTTTTGCATCGTTCCTTAAACCCTATTTTTTTAATTATTTAATAAAAATAAAAAAAATTAGAAAGCAAAATCATGCTTTCTTCTTAACTTCTATACACATACCAGCCGCTACGGTACTTCCACTATCCCTAATAGCAAATCTGCTCATGTGAGGGAATTCTTTCTGAGTTTCAATAACCATTGGCTGTACTGGTTTTAATGTTACAATCGCTGCATCACCATTCTTGATGAAGTCAGGATTTTCTTCTAATGTTTCACCAGTCTTTGGATTTAGCTTCTTATCAATTTTAACTACTTGACAAGCTACTTGATCCGTGTGTATGTGGAATACAGGAGTGTATCCTACAGTTATAACACTAGGATGGTTTAATACAACCATTTGAGCTTTAAACTCTTCCACAACACTAGGCGGATTGTCAGCTGGTCCTACTACGTCTCCTCTTGCTACGTCTTTCTTACCGAATCCTCTGATGCTTACACCTACGTTGTCTCCTGGCTTAGCTTGTTGGTGTTGTTCGTGGTGCATTTCTATAGTTTTAACTTCACCATTCACACCTTTACCGTCTCTTCCAGGCATAGCAACTACTTTCTGACCTACTTTCATAATTCCAGTTTCTATTTTACCTACTGGAACAACCCCTATTCCTGTGATGTTATAAACATCTTGGATAGGCATTCTTAACGGTAAGTCAGTTGGTAATTCCGGCTCTTTTAAGTTATCAATTGCTTCTAATAAAGTAGGACCTTTGTACCAGTCCATGTTTTCACTCTTATTATAAACATTGTCTCCTTTTAGAGCAGCTACAGGTACGAATTGTACCTCGTCAGGTTTATAACCAATACCTTTGATTAAAGTAGTTACTTCTTCTTTAACCTTGTTGAATCTTTCTTCCTTATAATCAACACCGGAGATGTCCATTTTGTTAACACTTACTATTAACTGTTCTACTCCTAGTGTTCTTGCAAGGAATACGTGTTCTTTGGTTTGAGCATTAACACCGTCGTTTGCAGCTACGCTTAATACAGCAGCATCTGCTTGGCTAGCTCCAGTAATCATGTTTTTTACGAAATCTCTGTGCCCAGGGGCATCGATGATTGTAAAGTTGTACTTGTCAGTTTCGAACTTTTTATGAGCTAAGTCAATTGTTACTCCTCTTTCTTGCTCTTCTTTTAATCCGTCCATTACGAATGCGAATTCGAAACCAGATTTTCCAAGATCAGCAGCTTTTTCTTTTAACTTTCTCATTGCTTGCTCTGGGATGTTACCAGAATCAAACATTAATCTTCCAACTGTCGTTGACTTTCCGTGGTCTACGTGACCAATAAATACCATATTTAAATGAGGTTTTTCTTTTGCCATTTTTAATTTATCCTCCAAGTTTTTCTTATTTAGTGAATTTAGGAAAACACCTTATCACTCCCTCTTCTCGAAGAGGAATAAAAAGGTGTTTATAAAGGTTTTGTTAGACTTATTCTGTCTTTAAACCTTTACGCTCCCTTATTCTTGTTATTACTTTTTGTTGTAACTCATCAGGCAGTCTTTCGAATGTCTGATCTACTAAGGAACTGCTTCCTCTACCACCAGTAGCACTTCTTAAGTCACTGGCTAATCCAAACATCTCAGCTACAGGCAGTTTACCTGTTACTTTTACGTTCTTACCTTCTTGAACCATGTCGAGTAATTGTCCTCTTTTATTGCTTATTAGTTTACTTATGTCTCCCATGTATTCATCCGGGCCTTCAAATATTAATGTTTGTACAGGCTCGTAAAGCAGTGGTTTTGAATGTCTTATAGCATCTCTTATACCGTCCCTTACTGCTGGATACATCTGGGCAGGACCTCTGTGTATAGCGTCTTCGTGTAGCTTAGCATCGTCCAGTATTATTTTTAATCCGAAGCAAGGCTCGTTAGCTACAGGACCTTGTTTCATAACGTCCTCGAACATATCCATTACCATTTCTATGATTTCTCCTATTTGTACGATACCTCTAGTTCCATCCACTAATATGTTTCCGTTAAATACTTCTCTTACACTTCTTGATTCTTTGGTATCCATACCAGCATCTTGGAATGCTTTCCAAGCTTCTTGTTCTTTCTTTTTAATCCTTCCACTTGGTAGTTTTCCTTCTTTCATTGCTTTTTGAAGCTCAGGCGTTAAAGTTTCAACTTTGAAGTATAGTTTGTTGTGTTTATTAGGAGATTTACCTTCGAAGCTCTCAGGAGCTGGTTTGGTAACTGTCTCTCTGTAAACAACAATAGGAGGGCTAGTTTGTATGTCTATATTCTTTTCTTTTCTAATCCTATTCTCTATGACTTCAAGATGCAACTCACCCATTCCGTGCATTAAGTGTTCTCCTGTTTCTTGATTAATCTCTATCGTAATACTAGGATCTTCTTTAGAAACGTCAACAAGAACATCTACTAACTTTGGAAGGTCAGCTGGTTTCTTAGCTTCTATAGCTTTAGTAACTACAGGATCGAATATGTGCGTTATTGCTTCGAAAGGTTCTACTTCTTCACTGGAAACTGTTTCTCCAGGAACTGCGCTTTTCAATCCTCCAACACCTATGATGTTACCAGCAGGTGCGTAATTGACTATTTCTTTCTTTGCACCGTTATATATGTATACTTGTTGAACACGTACTTCTTGGTTAGCGTTCAAAAGCTTGACCATTTCTCCTTTCTTTATAGTACCGCTGAACATACGACCCGTGCTTATCTCTCCCGCTTGTGGGTCTACAACTACTTTAGTAACTACAAACATTAATGTTCCGTCAGCGTTACAAGTTATGAGGTCTTTACCTACTTTACTATCATCTTCTCCACGCCAAATCTTTGGAATTCTGTATTCCTGCGCTTTTAAAGGACTTGGGTGGTGTCTGATTACCGCGTTTAAGACAACTTCGTGTAAAGGAGCTTTTTTCTTTAGCTCTTCCCAAGTGTCGTTTTCGTAAGCATCTATTACTTCTTTGAAAGTTATTCCGTGCTTCTTCATGTAAGGAATGCTTAATCCCCAGTTGTGGAATGCACTACCGAAGCAAACACTACCTTCTTGTACGTTTACTTGAGAATAATCTCCGAATTCGTCTCCAGCTATTCTTTTGATTAGCTTGTTAACTTCAGTTATGTTCTTTATGAAACGTTCCTGCATTGCTTCAGGAGTTAATTTTAATTCTTTGATTAAACGATCTACTTTGTTTATGAAAAGTACGGGCTTGACTTTTTCTTTCAAAGCCTGTCTCAAAACTGTTTCGGTTTGAGGCATTATACCTTCCACTGCACAAGTTAATACTATACATCCGTCTACCGCTCTCATAGCCCTAGTTACGTCCCCACCGAAGTCTACGTGACCAGGAGTGTCTATTAAATTAATCAAGTGATCTTTTCCTTCTAAGCTGTGGACCATAGATACACTTGCAGAATCTATAGTAATACCTCTTTCTTGTTCATCCTCGTGAAAATCCATCTGCAGTGCTTTACCTGCTAAATCTTCAGACATCATACCCGCACCGAATAGCAGGTTATCTGAGAACGTTGTTTTTCCGTGATCGATGTGAGCTGCGATTGCAATATTTCTAATCGCATCCCTATTCGTCATGTTCTTCATTACTCTGTCAACCATCTTTGCCATTTTTTAATCAACTCCTAATATATTTTTATCCTTGTCTGTATAACAAGTTTTCATCTATTCTTTCCCAATTGTGAATTTCTTCTTTGTCGAACCAAAGGTTGATTTCTCTTTCTGCCTCATCTACTTCTCCAGAAGCGTGTATTAAGTTCTGTATTGGTCTTTTGCTTTGATCTGCTAATCCGTAGCTGTCAAAACTGTAGTCTCCTCTTATAGTTCCTGGTTGTGCATCTTCAGGACTTGTGGAGCCGACCATTTTTCTTACGTGTTTAACTGCGTTATGACCTTGTAGTACGAAGGCCATGACAGGACTCATTCTTAAGAAGTCTATTAGTTGTTCTCTTACTTTGAGTCCTAGTTCTCTTTCTGGAACGTCTATTTTTTGTCCTTTTTTCTCGTAAGATTTTTTTTGTTTTTCGCCTACTGTTTTCAGCCAGTTTTCATCTGCCATATAATGCGTTCCTGCTAATTCTTCGTCAGGATATACCATTTTCATGGCTACTATTTTTAATCCGCATTTTTCAAATCTGGATAGTATCTCTCCTACTAATCCTCTTTGTACTCCGTCTGGTTTTATTAATACTAATGTGTTTTCTTTCATTTTTAATCACGTGTTCCTTTTTTAATTGCGTGGTACTCATTAGTCCACTTAGTTTCTCTTGATTTCCTCTTTAGCTTGAGGAAGTTCTTTTCTTCTTTATTTGAATAAAAATAAAATATTTTGCCGTCTTTTCTGACGAACATTTTGCCTTTTCCTTCAGGTATAGGTTTTTTGCTAAATTCGCATATTCTCATTTTTATTTACCTCCTCTACCTGCTCTTTGTAAAGGTCTTGCTTCTATTTCGGTCTCTCTTAACATTAGTATGTCTCCTATTTGTACAGGACCTTTGACGTTTCTTCTTAAAATCTTATTTTTATCCCTGCCGTCTAAAACTTTACATCTGACTTGTATAGCTTCTCCTCTTGTACCAGTTCTTCCTACGATTTCTTCTATACTTGCAGGTACTGCAGGTGTAAAGTTGACGTTTCCTTTTGTATCTTCAGCCATTATCTAAACACCTTGTTTTATTTTTTAAACTCTTTTAGTTGATCCTTTGCATCTCCTTCGTCTATGATAGCTACAGCAACTGTGGAAACTGACATTCCTGCTGCTACGCCTAATTCTTCTTTAGAAGGTACTTCTTTGCAAGCTAGTTTTTTTTCTTCGCAAAGTAAAGGGATGTGCATGATTATTTCTTTAGGAGAGGCATCTTCAGCTATAACAACTGCTTTTGCTTTTCCTCTTTCTATAGATTTGGTTACTTCGTTCACACCTTTCTTTATCTTTCCAGATCTTTTTGCTATTTCTACCAATTCATAAGCTTTTTCTGACATTTTTTATCTTTCCTCCAACATCTTATTTTCTGAGTATTACCGAGAATAATAAACTAATTTTTTACTTCAGCTCACTCGGCTTCATCAGTAACTTAATCAGGAGAAAAAGAAAGTGTTTTATAAATCTTTTTATTAGAATAAATTTATAACGAGTAAGATTATTAAAAAAATTAAGTTTTGGTAAATAATAGTTTTGTCAAGTTTTATTGATTTTTTGTTAATATTTGAATTTTGTAAGCCGTCTAAGTAAGAAGCTATAATTACTAGTAAAATGCTTGTTAAGTTGAAAAAATACAGGGTTATGGCTAAAACTAAAGGAATTATAATTTTGTGCCTGTTTAAAAGTATGAAAAGCGGATAAAATAATATTATTAATAAGAAGAAGTAATCAATGTTGTAAAAAAGAAGGGTTGTTGAAACTGCTAAAAAAATTGGTTTTAATTCAGATGCGTAATACTTTGCTTTTTTTTCTTCGTCTGAAGCTATTAGAGAAACGTTATTTCCCGCTATGTAAGATATTATGTTCAGTAAAAATGTTAAAGAAATTTGTAACAATACTAACACCTCTCACATTTAAGAACCACAGTACAATCCTTCTGCAATTTCTAATTTTTCCCCTTCTCCAAATCCGTAATTGTTGCTTATATTCATTATTCCCCCTGTTTGATCTACTACGACTATACAGAAATCTCCCTCTATGCCAAGTTCGTTTTTAACGTCTTGATATTGAGAATCGACATACAACCCCTTTAATGCTTCTCTGGATACACTACCACCATCGAATATTCCAAAGCCGTCAGGATTTGTTCTTATGTCGAATTGTGAATAAATACTATCTGCTTGTTCTCTTAATCTGAATTCGTCAGTTTGCGTGAATAGTAAAAATATGAAAACTACTGCAAGGCCTAAAAATATTGCTATTCCAATCATTAAATCCATTGACCAAGTTTGTGATTTTGTATTCATTATTTTCTTTATCATATTATTGATTATTTATAGTTTACGGTTAGATTTATAATACTTTTGTTATTAATATTATAAGAAGTTTATTTAAAAAATTTTCTATAAAAAACGAAATATTTAAATATTACATCAGTTATTAGTTTAAAAAGCTTACAATATTTTATGGTTACTACCATTTAATAATTACACACGATTTTAGGGGGTTGATGTGACAATGTCAAAATACGTAAAAAAGTGCCCAGAATGTGGCTCTGTAAATTTATTATGGAATAAAGACAAAGGAGAAATAATCTGTAAAGACTGCGGTTTAGTTCTAGAAGAAAAAATGGTCGACTTCGACCAAGAATGGAGAGAATTCGATAGCGAAGCGGCTGCAAGAAAAAGAAGAACAGGAGCACCAATGTCTTACACCCAATTCGACCAAGGTTTAGGAACCGAAGTAGGAACAAAAGCAGACTTCTACAGACTAGGCGGAAAAAGCAAAAATAAATTCTTCAGATTAAGAAAATGGCAACAAAGAATCTCAACCGCCATTGAAAGAAATCTTAAACTAGCACTTTCAGAACTGAAAAGAGTAAGCAGTTATCTTAAATTACCATCTAGCGTTGAAGAAGAAGCAAGCAGAATATACACCCTAGCCGTCCAAAAAGGACTGGTAAGAGGAAGAAGCATGGAATCCGTAGTAGCAGGAGCATTATACGCTGCTTGTAGAAGACATGACGTTCCAAGAACCTTAGACGAGTTAAGCGAAGCATCAGGAGTGGAGAAAAAAGAAATAGGTAGGACATACAGATTCATAACGAGAGAGCTGAACATAAAAATACTACCAAGCAATCCTAGCGATTACATAGCAAGATTCGCAAGCAGCCTAAAACTAAGCCCTGAAGCACAAACAAAAAGTGTTGAAATA
Organism: uncultured Methanosarcinales archaeon; assembly: GCA_964484835.1. GTDB lineage: Archaea > Nanobdellota > Nanobdellia > Woesearchaeales > 21-14-0-10-32-9 > SKIS01. The sequence goes on along the minus strand of CAZAFP010000018.1, from coordinate 108 downwards.
ATAGAAGAAGCACAAAAAGTAGAATTAACCAGCGGAAGGGGACCAACAGGAATAGCAGCAGCCGCGCTATACGTAGCAGCACTGACCAACGGAGAAAAAAGAACCCAG
>CAZAFP010000017.1:0-10355 GCA_964484835.1 uncultured Methanosarcinales archaeon | reverse complement strand
CTAGTTCTGTTTATAAATCTTTTTTTGTATCCATGTCAGCTTCTATTATGTGTAACACGCTATGTACGTGTCCAAGTGGTGTTTTTTCTGATTTGTACAGTTTTATACTTTCTACTTTGAATTTTTGGCTGAATACTTTTTCAGACAATACTTTTTTTAAACCACTTAAATAAGGTTTTTTTAGCCTTGCAATGGTTATGTGAGGTTTGTAATCTTCTCTTTTAACTGCTTGTTTTAAATCATTCAAATAAGGGTTTTTCTCCACGTTTAAGAATAAAACCCTTGGCTTTTCCTCGCTTGGGAAAAAGCCAAAACCCTCAACATTAATATAGAATGGTTCAAATTTTATTTTTTTTAAAGAACTTATCACATCTTCAGGATCCGCATCGTCGTAAAAGGCGAGTGTTAAGTGAGTCTGTTCAGTATTGGAGGGTTTGACTCCTTTGAAAGAAATTTCTTTTTTCAAATCGTTTATTTTTTGTTTTAAAGACGCCGGGACGTCTATAGCAACGAATAACCGCATATAATAAAAAAAATGAAAAAAAGGGTTTATAAAACTTTTTAATCCTCTCAGAAATCTTCTGAGAATTTTGATTCGTCAAGATTTTCTAGTAATTCTTCGTCTTCGTCTTTAGCTTTGACTACTTTATCAGGCTTAGCATCATGCGCCATTGGCTCTTCTTTTCTACCTACTACCTCTGCAAAGCCTGCTTTCGGTAATACTTTGTTTATTTTTACTCTTACACTTTCTCCTTTTTTAACATCAGGTATGAATAAGACGAATCCTTTAACCCTTGCTATTCCGTCTCCTTTCTCTCCAATGTTGTCTATCCTTACATCAATGTGTTCTCCTTCAGATACAGGAGGAGTCATATTGTTTTTTTGTTGCATTTCTTTACATCACCTTTTAAAAACTAAAGAAAAAAGAAGAATATCTTCTTTCCCTTCGAAGAAGTATTATTTTTCTTAAGTTTAAATATTTTATTAGTTTCAAGCATCTTCTAAGCCGGCTTCTGTTACTATAAATACAGATTCTGCATCTGGGAGGTTAGGGCTGTCTACTAATTTTGCAACCCTTGTGTTCTTCTTACCTCTTCTGAGATAAACTCTGAACGTACTATTATGTCCTACTATGTGTCCTCCTATGGCTTCAGTAGGGTCTCCGAAGAAGGCGTCTGGCTTGGCCATTACTTGATTAGTGACGTATACACAGAGATTGTGCTTGTCTGCTAATAAAGCAAGGGTTCTCATGTGCTTGTTTAATTTCTGCTGCCTCTCCGCCAAGGTTCCTCGACCTATAAATTCTGCTCTGAAATGCGCGGTTAGACTATCTACGACTACTACTTTGTCTTTTTCTTGTTTTACTAAGTCTTCCACTTTCTCTGCTAGTAGCATTTGGTGGTCTGAGTTGTATGCTTTTGCTACTTTTATATTATTAAGTACTTTGTCAGGGTCAAGTCCTTTTCCTTCTGCGAATTGTTTGATACGATCAGGTCTGAAAGTATTCTCCGTGTCTATATATACACAGACAGCATCTTCGTCTTCTACCTGAGCATTAACAGCCAAGGCATGTCCGACTTGGGTTTTACCACTTCCATATTGGCCGAAGCATTCTACTATACTTCCTGTTTCGAATCCTCCCCCCATCATCTGGTTGAAGGAGTCACTTCCTGTTTTTATCCTTGTTACTTCTTCTCTTTTTTTCATGATATCCGTTCCTGATTGGAATCCCATGTCCAGTCTGTCTCTGGCTGCTTGGATCATCTTCCTGGCTACCGCGTCGCTGACTCCTGACGCGTCGCTTAGGTTTCCCACGCTGCTTACTGCTACACTCATTAAGTCGTCGTATCCCGCCGCGATTAGTTTGTCTGCTGTGGCTGCTCCTACTCCTGGTAGGTCTAGTATTCCTTGATCACTCATTCTTATCACCGTCTGTTTCTTCTTTTAATATTGCGTATTCATATGCTTTGTCCAATACGAGTCTGGCTTTGGGGAGGTCGTTAATTCTTAATGTGTTGGTTGTTTGCCAATTATTGTCTTTATCAAGGTAATTTTTTTCGAAAGAAATCGTTCTAAAACTGACTTTTTTACCTTGGTCGTCTTCTCTGTGGTTTAGCCATATGGTGGCTGTCATACTTCCTGCTCTGAACTTCTTCTCTGGGTGTTTCTTACCCAGTACGTCTGAAATAGATGGTACTTTTTCATCTATTCTTCCTGCTTCGTCTACATGTTTCATTTTTTATCACCTTTTGCTTGTCGCGTTTTATTTCAACACACAAATTTTTGTGTGAGGGACAATTAATAGGTAAGTGTTTTAGTTTTAAATATGTTTTCGGGGTGTTTGTCCAGTGCTTTTTCCGGGTTTGTGGGAAAAGGTATTTAATAAAGAAAGTATTTTTAGTATTGATGAAAATATTAATGAAGGACTTGAAGCGCGGTATTGTTAAAATAAAAGTCACGGATCAGGAAGATTATTATTACTTAGATCAGGTTATAGAACAAGATGATTTCATACATGGCATGACTGAAAGAAAAATAAAAATAGGCGACGAGCCGAATGTTAAAACAATTAATAAAAAAATTAATGCCGAGATACAAGTTGAAAAGACTGAGTATGAACCTGGCAGTAGATTTAAAGCTAATGGACGTTTAACACAAGCTCCTGAAGACGTTGGATTGGGTAATTATCAGAGTTTTAATTTGAAGGAAGGCGATATTATAAGTATAAAGAAAGAATGGAATTCTTACTATTTAAAGAAATTAGAAGAAGCTTCTTTGGACAAAGTTAAGGTTTTACTTGTTATTTTTGATCGCGAAGAGGCTAAGCTGGCAGATCTCAATAAAGAGAATTACGAGATTATTTCTGAATTAAAAGGCAATGTTGAAAAAAAGATGTACGAAACCAATACAGACAATAAATTCTACAAAGAAATACTTGAAAAAATTATAGAGTATGAAAAAAGAAAAAACTATGATAAGATAATAATTGCCAGCCCGGCTTTTTGGAATGAGTATTTGTTTAATATAATACCTGATGATTTGAAAAAAAAGTGTGTTAAAGCAACTGTTTCTACAACAGACAAGAGTGGTTTTGATGAGGTTGTGAAGAGACAAGAATTGGATAAGGCTTTGAAAGATCATAAGCTGAGTAATGAAACGAGTTTGATAGAAAAAATATTAGGTAAGATAAAACAAGACCTGGCTTGTTATGGCTGGGAAGATACTTTGGAAAAATTAAGTATAGGAAGTGTTGAAGAAATAGCCCTTTCCGAGGAGAAAATGGCCGAGTTTAAAAACAAAGGAGAATACGGCAGGGTTAGCGAGTTATTAAAGTTGGCTGAAAAGATGAATACTAAAATAAACATTATTTCTAGTAAAGACGCTAATAAAAAATTAAACAGTATAGGCGGAGTAGCTGGTATTTTAAGGTGGCAGCAATAATATGAAAGAAGAACAATTTTTAGATAAGAAAGAACTCCGAGGTCTTAATCAAGAATTGGTTTCTAAAATAATAACTAAAGTTAAAGAAGAAAACAAAGAATTAGTGAAAAAATTAGAAGCAAAAGAAGGTAATGTTAAAAGTAAGGAGTTTAAAGAATTGAAGAAGATTATAAGAAAAAAATTAAGAGTTATACATGGTTCTTTTGCTGTTAAAAAAATAAGTGATTATAAGAAAAAAAAGATCTTGGATTTGATAAAAAAAGATCCTTCTAATGCTGACTTGGCGTTGGATATTCATCGTTCTTGCAGGGAGAGACTTCCTTACTACCAAGAATTATATGATTTTATTAAAATAAAAGATTCCGTTCTAGATATTGGTTGTGGCCTTAATGGATTTAGTTATCCTTATTTTAAAAAAAACATTTTTTACAAAGGAATTGATGTAAATGAAGAAGAATTAAGTTTTGTAAAACAATATTTTGAACAAGAAAAAATAAATGGAGTTTTGGAAAATCTTGATTTGACTAACAAAGATAATATAGAAAAAATTGGCTTGGAAAGTGAAAAGTTCGAGTGCGTTTTTTTATTAAAAACCTTAGATACATTAGAAAGTATAGAAAGAAACATATCAGAAAAGATTATGAAAGTTATAAAATCTAAAAAAATAGTTGTGTCTTTCCCGACGAGAACACTAGGCGGGAAGAAACTTATTAGTTCTGAAAGAACATGGTTTAAAAAAATAAAAAAAGAAAACTATAACACAAGTACTTACGAAATAGATAACGAAATATTCTACATATTTAACAAAAAATAATTTCTTCTTTATTAGAGAATAGTAAAAAAGCGTAACATATTTAAAGTAGTTAAATGTATTAATCATAAAAAAGGGGTGAATTCCCGATAAAAAGGGGGTATTAGTATGATTGTGAAAGATGAATTTTTAAACAAACTGAGAAGATATTTTTCTTTGAACCTATACGAGGTTAAGATATGGACAAGTCTTCTATCAAGAGGTGTTAGCACCGCAGGTGAGCTGAGTGATATTGCTAATGTTCCTAGGAGTAGGAGTTACGACGTCTTGGAAAGTCTTGAGAAGAAAGGCTTTGTTGTTATGAAGGTTGGTAAGCCTATTAAGTACATCGCGGTTCCTCCGAAGGAAGTTCTTGAGAGGGTTAAGAAGAATGTTCATAAAGAAGCGGAAGATCACGTGAAAACCTTAGAAGAACTAAGAGAATCCGAAGTTATAGACGAATTAAGCTCATTACACAATTCAGGTGTTGAATTAGTAGAACCTTCAGAACTATCTGGTTCTCTTAAAGGAAGACATAACCTATACAACCATCTGGATATGGCTCTTAGAGACGCGGAAAAATCTGTTGACATAATGAGTACCAGCAAAGGCTTTATGAGAAAGATAGAAGGATTTAAACCTTTAATGCAAGAGCTTAAAGAAAAAGGTGTTGAGATAAAAATCGCAGCTCCAATGACTGAAGAAGCCAGACACGCAGCTAAAGAATTAGAAGGTATTGCTGAAATCAGACATACCGATGCCAAGGCTCGTTTCATAGTAGTCGATGGAGAGGAAATAATCTTTATGATTATGGACTGTGATAATATACATCCTACTTACGATATAGGTATTTGGATAAACACTCCATTCTTCAGCCAAGCCGTTCAAAACTTATTCGATATTGCTTGGGAGCAGATGGAAATGGTTGTTCCATTGAAATAAAATCTTTTTTTTTAATTTATTATTTTTTTAATTAATTTTTTCGCGTTATTTATAGTATCTTCAGCAGTAGAATCCTCTGGGATGTTAAAGTATTCTATAGCTGTATTATTAGATTCTAAAAATTGTTTTAAATCATTCGACAAATATTTTTTTAAGACTGTTGTTTGAAAATCTTCATTTTCGAAGAAAGCATCGTCTTGTTTCTCTCTACCTGTGAGGTTTGATAAAGATTTTTTTATACTCATAGCACTTATGACTGTGAAGTCAGGAAGGTTGTTTATTGCAAAATCATTACCTTTTACCTTCGCAATTTCGCCAAAAGAACTGTTTAATTCTGTGGATTGATATACCAAGCTCGAGGTTATATTTCTAGAACTATAAACATTCTTACCATCTTCTAAAGCTGGCAAAATAAATTTTTTTAATAAAGCATATCTGTTCTGCGCATATAAATTTATCCTCATCTCAGGAGTGAATTTACTATGATGCTTATTATTTATAGCAACTTCTCTTATGAACTTACCAATACCTTCAAAAGTCGGCTCTGCAACTATAAAAGCGACGGGATTCTTAACTTCTTCAGAGAGTTTTTGTTTTACAAATTCATAGCTTGGAAGAACGTCATTAGTCCCAAGCCATTTTTTAAAAAAACTATCTTCTTTTAGCCATTGATCTTCTAAGTCAAAAACCAATTCTTCTAATTCTTCGTGGTATTGTTTAAAACCTTTTAAGATAGTGCCTTTTCCACCACCATCAATACTTTCTATAGCTATATACTTCCCCTTCATAAAAAAAATTGATTTTATTAATTGAATAAATAATTTGTTATTTAGAAAAAGCTTAAATAAAACAAACTTTACTCTAGATAGTGATGGTTGAAATAGACTCTTTAAGCCCTGTAGAAAGGAAGTTCTTGAAAGCAGTTGTTAAAAATAAAGACTGGGATTTTATAAAAAAAGAAACTGGATTAGAAGACGTGGAGTTAGTAAGGGCTCTTAATTGGTTAAAAGATAAAGACTTGTTAGAGTATGAAAAGAAAGAAATAATAACTTATGAATATACAAGTTTGGGAAATGAATATTTAGAGAAAGGATTGCCTGAGAGGACTTTTGTCAATTCTTTAAAAAGCCCTAAAAAAGCTTCTGAGATAAAGTTAGATAAGCAAGAATTAGGTGTTAGCATAGGTATATTGAAGAAATTAAAAGCTTTGAATGTTGAAAAAAAAGATGAATTAGTGTTTTCTCTTACTGAAGAAGGTAAAAAATATTTAGAGGATAAACTGCCTTCGGAAATTGATTTTGAAAATAAAGACAATATTAAAGAACTTCAAAAACGCGGCCTGATAGAACAGAAAAAAAAGGCTTCTTTTACTGTGAAAAATGTTAAGATTACAAAAAAATTAAGCGAAAAAATAAATGCAGAAGACAATATTTATGTTGAAAAATTAACTAGTGATATGTTAAAAAAAGGCAGTTGGGAAGATAAAAAATTCAGACGATACAGCTTGAAAGTAAAACCTCCTTTCTTAGACTATGGGAGGAAGCATTTCGTTACAGAATCTATAGAATACATTAAGAATTTGTGGTTAACCCTCGGATTTGAAGAATTGAAAGGTGATAAAGTACAGAGTGCTTTTTGGAATATGGATGCTTTATTCATACCACAAGACCATCCTGCTAGGGAGATGCAAGATACTTTTTACGTTGATAAAAAAAGCAAGATAGATAAGAAGTTTTTTGACAAAATTAAAAAATTGCACGAAGAAGGAGATGATGAATCTGAAGGTTGGGGTTATAAATATGATAAGGATAAAGCTGAGGAAAATCTTTTAAGAACCCACACTACTGTATTAACTGCTTTAAAACTCGCCGAGTTAAAAAAAGAAGACTTGCCAAGAAAATACTTCTCAGTTGATAAAGTTTATAGAAATGAAGCCTTAGATTGGAAGCACTTATTTGAATTTCACCAAGTAGAAGGTATTGTTATTGACGAAAACGCAAACTTCGTTAGTTTGAAGAATTATTTAACAGAGTTCTTTAAAAAAATGGGTTATTCAGACGTGAGATTCAGACCTGCTTATTTTCCATATACAGAGCCTAGTGCGGAGATAGATGTTTATCATCCTACAAAAAAAGAATGGGTTGAATTAGGAGGGTCTGGTATGATAAGACCTGAGATTGTGAAAGCATTACTTGGTTTCGAAGCCAAGGTACTTGCTTGGGGTTTTGGTATGGAAAGAATAATAACTAGTTATTATAACATAAGTGATTTGAGAGAAATTTATAACAATGATCTTAAAGATATAAGAAATAAAAAGGTGTTTTTGAAATGAAAGATTATGGCGAATTAGATTATGAGAATGAAAAAGTAGAGAAGTCAAAGAGAACAACGCAAATAGTAGTCCTTGGAAGTAGCAAAGCTATATGTACTAAAGAAGCATATAATATGGCTTTTGAAGTAGGTCAAAAACTTGCTGAAAAAAAATGTGTTACTATGAGTGGAGGCGGTCATGGAGTTATGGAAGCCAGCTTGAAAGGAGCTAAGAAAGAAGGAGGAGTTACCATTGCTATAATTCCTTGGGAGAATCTTTACAAAGTTAATGATTACGCTGATTATGTCGTAGCCACAGGTATTGGATGGAGTAGGAATAGTATTAATATAAACAGCGCTGATGGTTGTATAGTAATCCACGGAGGAGCAGGAAGTCTTAACGAAGCTACTTATGCTTATATGATGGGCAAGCCTTGTGTGGCTTTAACACCTAGTGGTGGTGTTGCTGAAGAAATAAGTGATCGTTTTTTTGACGTTAGAGAAACCGAAACTATATATGGAACTGGGAGTCCTGAAGAAGCAGTTAGTAAGATTTTAGAATTAGTTAGTAAAAGAACCAAGGAAGATTACAAGTCTGACAAAGACGAAGAATTAATAGATACTGAAGAGAGTAAAAACAGACAGATAAAGATTAAAGATGCCAAAAATTAATCTTGATAAGGAAAGAGTATTAAAGCTTGTTGGAGAAAAAGTTAGTGACGAAACTCTTTTTAAAGAAATACCTTATATGGGTACTGATTTAGAAGAGATAAATAAAGAAAATATAGAAGTTGAGATATTCCCTGACAGGCCTGATCTTCTTTCTGAAGAAGGGTTTGCGCGTTACCTCAGATCATTCTTAGGTATTGAAAAAGGAATTAAGAACTACAAAGTTAAAAAGTCTGATTATAAAGTAGTTGTTGATAATTCTGTAGATAAAGTAAGGCCTTATACTGTCTGTGCGGTTGTTAAAAACTTGAATCTTGATGAAAAAAAATTAGATAATATAATTGAGATGCAAGAAAAACTCCACATCACCCATGGTAGAAGGAGAAAAAAAGTAGCTATTGGTATTTATCCTCTTGAAAAACTGACTTTTCCTATAAGTTATAAAGCTCTAGATAAAAACAAGATAAGTTTCAAGCCTTTAGAATCTGATAAAGTAATGAAAGCAGAAGATATACTAGGTAAAACTGATAAAGGTAAGGATTTTAAGCATTTACTCAACGGTTTTGATAAATACCCTGTCTTTTTAGATAACAAAAATAAAGTATTAAGCATGCCCCCAGTTATTAACAGCGAGGATGTTGGTAAAGTAACTACTGATACAAAAGAAGTTTTTATAGAATGTAGTGGTAGTGATTTGAAAGCTTTAAACCAAGCATTGAATATAGTTGTTACTAGCTTAGTTGATTCTGGTGGTGATGCTTACGAAGTAGAGGTTGAGTATAAAAATAAAAAATTGTTAACACCAGATTTGAAGAATAAAGAGATGAAAGTTAGTATTGATTGGATTAATAGTTGGTTGGGTCTTAAATTAAAAGAGAAAGAATTTAAAGAATGTCTTGAAAAAACAGGGTTGAGTTATTCTAAAGGAAAAGTTATAATTCCTCCTTACAGGGTTGACTTTTTACACCAAGTAGATGTGGCTGAGGATGTGGCTAAAGGTTATAAATATTATAATTTTGAAGATGACAGTGTTAGTATACACACAGCTGGTCTCGAAGATAAGACAGAGATTTTAAAGAAAAAAATAAGGGAAATCATGATAGGTATTGGATTCATAGAAAATTATAGTATGAATCTTTTAAGTAGTACTTTCCAGAAAAGATTAGGTTCAGATAAATTAGTTAAAGTACTGAATTCTTTAAGTGAAACTCACGATAGTATGCGTCGACACATAATTTATTCTTTGTTATTGAATGCTAATGTTAATAAAAAAAACATTTATCCTCAAAAAATATTCGAAGTGGGTACTAAATATATTGATGAAAAAGAAGTTAATGAAGAAGAAAGCTTGGCTTGTTTGATGATTGGTGATTATACAGTTACCAATGCTTTGCAGGTTTTGAATGTGTTAAAAACTAATTTTGGTATTGAATTGGATTTGGTTGAGAAAGATCATCCTCTTTTTATTAGTGGTCGTAGTGGTTTTATTTATTATAAGAAAGAAATAGTTGGCTTCTTGGGTGAGTTAAAACCAGATATTATTAATGATTTGGAGATTGAATTTCCTATTTGTGGTCTTGAATTAGATATTGGTTTCTTAACAAAATTATTTTAAATGTTTTTAAGGAAAAAATTTTGTGACTGTCACACCTTGATTTCCTGTAGAACTAAAAATTAAAAAAATAAAATCTCTTCTTTTGATTTTGTTGTTAAAACATACACAGGTTCTTAATTCATTATTTAGAGAAGCCATTTAGTCAGATATATTATTATATTATTATGTTATTATTTAGTTTATTATATTAATTGAATGCAAAATCACTAATTTAAATTTGTTGATCGAATTGTTCAAGAATCATTTTTTTATTAATTATTAAATCAAGTAATATTAATTATTAAATTAGGTAATAATTATTTCACAGATTGTTTGAAAGTAAGATTCAATTTTTGATTCTATAATTATCAAGCTTGTTATTTTATTAAATAATGATTTGTTATTGTTTTTGATGATTAATTGTTTATTTCATTAAAGAAGTATAAATTTTATTTTTGAACAATTAATCAGTTTATTTTTTTAATTAATTGTTGTTTTATGAATTTGTTAATTTATCTGTTAAATGTTTTATTATTTATTTTTTATCAAATATTGGCTTTGTCCCAAATAGTTATTGCTCGTAAGAGCGATATCAAATAAGCTTTTGCT
>CAZAFP010000016.1:0-10405 GCA_964484835.1 uncultured Methanosarcinales archaeon | reverse complement strand
AACAAAGCCAGACAAGGTTTTTTGTTGTTTTTGAATTTTTAGAAGGAGGTAACATGAAAAATGGCAAGTAAAGAATTTAACCCACACGATAATATTTCTGTAGTCAACATAGTTGTCAGCACTAGCCTCGAGCACGACATTCCGCTTGAGAAGATGACAGCCAACTTAAGCAATACTGAGTATAACCCTGAGCAGTTCCCAGGACTGGTTATAAGAATAAAAGAACCTAAGACAAGCGCTCTGATTTTCAGCTCTGGAAACATAGTCTGTACAGGAGCTAAGAGCCTTGATAAAGTAGAGGAGAGCATTGCTAAGATAATAGAAAGCTTAGAAAAAATTGGTATAAAAATCAAGATTAAACCAAAGATAAATGTTCAGAACATCGTAGCAAGCGGCAGTATAGGTATGGATTTGAATTTGAATACTTTGGCTATGCAGTTAGACAATACTGAGTATGAACCTGAGCAGTTCCCAGGACTAGTATATAAGCTTATGGAAGCTAAAGCAACTTTCCTATTATTCAGTAACGGAAAGATAGTCTGCACAGGTACCAAATCTGAGGATATGGTTCATAAAGCAGTTGATATGTTGATGGATACACTTAAACAATACAAGAAGTGATAATCCCTCTGTTTATTTTTTTATTCCGGTTTTTCCAATTAAAATCCGGAGGATATTTTGTTGTTTTTTTGTTAATGCTTATTAGTTAAGAAAGAGTTTGTAAAAAAATGGATGCGGAAACACAAATTGAGAAATTCAAAGAATTTTTTGAAATCCAATACTACGACACTTTATTGGATAAAGCTAGTCGTGGCGAGGATTTTATAATTGTAGGCTTTCCCGAATTAGCTGTTTTCGATCCCCAGTTAGCCGATGCTTTGTTAGAAGAACCAGAGGATTTGATCAAAGCTGCGGAGTACGCAATTACCAGATTCGACCTGGACTTCACAGAGACGATAAGGGTTCGTTTTAGAGACTTACCGCATTCTTCCAATCTCATTATTAGCGAGATAAGAAGCAAACACATAGGTAAGTTTATAGAGTTTGACGGCATCGTAAGACAGAAAACAGATGTCAGGCCTCAAGTTACCAGTGCCAAGTTCGAATGCCCTAGCTGTGGAAATGTACTCCCGATTCTCCAAGTAGATACTAAATTTAAAGAACCTAGTAGTTGTAGCTGTGGAAGAAAAGGAAAGTTCCACATGCTTTCCAGAGAATTAGTGGATGCTCAGAAGTTAGTAGTTGAGGAATCACCTGAGGATTTGGAAGGCGGCGAGCAGCCCAAGCGTATGAATGTATTTTTAAAAAATGACCTTGTAAGTCCTATTAGTGATAAGAAGACTAACCCGGGTAGCAAAGTAGGAATTACAGGTGTTTTAAAAGAAGTACCTATTACCTTAGCTACAGGTGGTAAAAGCACTCGTTTCGATTTAATGATAGAAGCGAATTTTATGGAGCCTGTCCAGGAAGAATTCACATCTTTAGTTATCAGCGAGGAAGAAGAAAATGAGTTGAAAGACATAAGTAAGAATCCTAAGATTTACGAAGAATTTGTTAAGAGTATAGCTCCTACCATTTATGGTCATGAGCGTATAAAAGAAGCTCTCGTCCTCCAATTATTCGGCGGTGCTAAGAAAAGCCAAGACGATGGCGTTACGAGAAGATCGGATATTCACGTATTACTGATAGGAGATCCGGGATCGGGCAAAAGCCAGCTAATTAAGCGTATGAGTCACGTGGCTCCAAAGAGTCGTTTCGTAAGTGGTAAAGGTGCTAGTGGCGCGGGTCTTTGTGTAAGTCCCGATAGTTTTGTTTTGACAAATCCAGGCGGTATGAGTAAGATAAAAGATGTTGTGGATAACGATTTGGATTCTGAAGAGGAATTCAGGCCTGGTGTTTGGAAAGGTGATAATTCAAGTGTTAAAATTCAGAGTATGAACGAGGGTCTTAAGTTACAGTCTAAGAAGCCTAGTAATATTTGGAAGTTACAAGCTCCTGAGTATGTCTATGAAGTATTATTAAGTTCTGGTAAGAAGATAGAGTTAACAGCTAATACAAAACTTTTGTCAACGCTTGATGGCGATTTGAAATGGATAAAATCTAAAGATTTGAAAAAAGATTCTTTGATTGCCACGCCTAGGAGGTTGATTGGTGGCGAGGATGATTTTGTCGCTGCGGATTTTATAAAATCTAATCCTCCCTTGCTTGAGATGGAGGGTTTTGTAAGGGATGTTAAGCCTTTGCTTAGAAGTAAATATGGTGATTTGAGAAAGGCTTCTGAAGAGTTAAGTCTTAATGAGAATTATTTGTATCATAATTGGGTGGAGAAAAAAGCCAAGGGGAAGATAAGGCTTGATGATCTGCGAAGAGTGTGTAGTTCTTTAGGTCTTCCTCTTAAAGGAGTTAATTGGGTTAGTCTTAGGAATGGGAAGAAACATAAATTACCCAGTCATAATTCTAAAGAGTTTTTATACTTCGCAGGTTTGATTGCCGGCGACGGGGATATACAAAAAAGATCTAGTTCTGCGAGTATAAGGTTTTCAAATTCTTCAGAAGAGTTAATTAACAAAATAAAGGTTTTGTTTGAAGATTTAAGGTTGAATTATGACATTCAAAAAAAATCTTCTTCCAGGCCCGCAGCGATAAGAACCAGTTCCAAATTAATAAGTGAAATATTAGAAGGCTTTGGAATACCTAAGAGTCCGAAGTCACAAAATTTGGCTATGTCTAACGAGTTGCTCCATCTAAAAAATGATTTATTAGCAGAGTACATAGCAGGCCTCTACGATAGCGATGGTTCGTTCGTAAAAAGAAGTACTGGCTCTGACCTTATCGAGTTCACTACTGTGTCTGAAGTTTTAGTTAGGCAGTTACAACAAGCTTTCTTAAGATATAGGATATATCCTGTTTTGAGGGAGAGAAGTCCCAGTGTTAATGATAAAGTAAAAGGCAGATTAAAAAAATATGTCTTGTCAATAAGAGGAGGTTGTATTTCTAAGTTTAAAGAGCATATTCCTATTAAGTGTTCTGTTAAGAAAAAAAAGTTAGCGAGTATTGTTTCTTCCAATCATAATACTAACAGGGATGTTATGCCTCGTGACTTGTGTGAGAGATTAAAACAAGAATTAGTTAAAGAAGGTTATAGTTTAAAAAAAGAAGGTTGGCATCCTAGTTTGTCGAATGAGCGTTTTAAAAAGCTTGCTTCTCTAAAAGGAGTTTCTGACGAGCTTAGAAAATTAGCATTTAGTGATTTGTATTGGGAGTCGATTAAAGAAATCCGTGTTAAAAAACCAGCTTATGATTATGTTTATGATTTAACTGTTGAAAACTCGCATAACTTTGTTGTTAACGGAGTGTTAGTTCATAATACTGCCGCGGTCGTGAAAGATGAGTTTTTGAGAGGTTATGCTTTGGAAGCGGGGGCTTTGGTTTTGGCTAATAAAGGACTTGTGTGTATTGACGAGTTGGATAAGATGAGCAAGGAAGACGCTAGTGCGATGCACGAAGCTCTTGAGCAGCAGACTGTTAGTATAAACAAGGCGAATATTCAGGCTACTCTTCGTAGTGAGACTACTGTTTTGGCTGCGGCTAATCCTAAATTCGGAAGGTTCGACCCTTATGAGTTATTGGCTAAGCAGATTGATTTGCCTAGTACTTTGATTAATCGTTTTGATTTGATATTTCCTGTTAGGGATTTGCCTGATAAGGAGAAGGATGATAAGCTTGCGAGTTTTATCTTGAATTTGCACAAGGAGGATACTTCCGAGGAGGTTTCTTTAGAGACTGATATGATCAAGAAATATGTGGGGTATGCTAAGCAGAGAGTCAGGCCTAAGCTTACGGATGAGGCTTTAAAGGAGATTAAGGAGTATTTCGTTACTATGAGGAGTTCGGGTACTGAGGAGGAGCGTATTCAGAGTATTCCTATTAGTGCTAGGCAGCTCGAGGGTTTGATTAGGTTGAGTGAGGCGAGTGCTAGGACGCGTTTGTCTAGTAAGGTTACTAAGCGTGATGCTAAGAGGGCGATTGATTTGTTACATCATTGTTTGATGTTGATTGGTTATGATAGTGAGACTAAGACTTTCGATATTGATCGTATTGCTACGGGTGTTAGTGCTAGTCAGAGGAGTAATATTGGTGTGATTAAGAATTTGGTTGCTGAGTTGGAGGAGCAGTTGGGTAAGTTAATTCCTATTGATGATGTTGTTCGTGAGGCTGAGATTAAGGGTGTTGATGAGGAAAAAACGCATGAGGTTTTGGAAAAATTAAAAAGGAGTGGGGATTTATTCAGCCCCAGGCATGGTTATATAAGTAGGATTGATTAGTTTATGTTAAAAGCGCTTTATAATACGGATGATTTTGTAAAGAAGGCAGGTTTGTTTAAGTTTGTTGGCTTAGCCTTTGTTTATTTGTTTTTAGCTTCTGCTTTTAATTTTTTAAGGAATGGCTTTTTGGACAGTGTTTATTTGTTTTTTTCTAGCTTGTTCATAGGTGTTTTATTCTTTTTGTTTTCTGGTTTGGTCATGCACACTACTGCTTTGATACTTGGCAAGAAAGGTTTTATTCGTGTTAAGAAAGTATTAGTTGTTTTATTGACTGTATTGTTGTTTTATTATTTCTTGTTATTGTTGAATGATTTCTTTGTTTATTATTTTATATTATCTGAGACTTATCTGGCGTTTTCTTACTTGTTTTTAGTCGTCGTGGGTAGTTTGCATTCTTTAGTTATGGGTGTTAAGGCCGTTAAGAAATTATATGGTTTTAATATTTGGAAGTCTTTAGTATTGGTTTTAAGCCCTTTGGTGGTGTTAGTTTCTGCTTTTGTTTTATTGTTCTTATTGTTTTCTTTAGTCAGTGTCTTATTCTTGGGTACTTTCTAGGTATTCTTTTTGGAATAGTTCTTTTAGTCTCTTGGCTTTTTTGCTTCCTATGAGCTCTACTTTTTGAAGTTCTTCTTCTGACGCGTTTATTATGTTCTTTATGGTTTTGAATTCTTTAAGTAATGGCTTGGCGAGGGTGTTTCCTATTCCTGGCAGGCTGCTTATTATGTATTCTTGTATTTCTTTATCGCTTAAAGGTTTTTGATTGTGACTTTGGAAGATTTTGGTTTCGTCTTTTTGTTCCCTTGTGGCTATTACTTTTAAGTAATCCGCGGTGTCTTTGTAATTCTTAGTTCTTATTATGGGTATTCCGTAGTTTATGGTCAGGGCGGCTTTCATCCCTCTTATGGCGTTGGGATGTATTCTTCTCTGGCTGTATAGGTCTTCTTCTCCTTGTATTATTATGAATGGTTTTTTGTATCTTTTCAAGTCCCTTGCTTGGCTCAGTAGTCTGTTGTCCAGTATTGAATCTACGAAGTCCGTTACTGTTTTGAATTCTACTATTACTTCGTCGCTTAGTTGGTAATCCCCGATGGGTAGTTGTTCCAGGTCGAGGTTTATTCCTTCGTCTAAGAGTTCTTTCATTAATTTGGAGCCTTTTTCTCTGTAGTCTGTTTTTATAACGATTTCTTGGTAGTCGTTGAGTGTTTTTGTTTTTTCATAACTCGGCCTTAGGGTCTTACTTATTTTTTCGAGTTCTCTATACATCTTTTTTTCTTTGTGATGAGCAGTCCATCTGAATGCCTCGTCTCTTGTTTGTTTGGTGATTAGCATTATCACGTTGCCTTCTTTTTGCCTTCCTGTTCTTCCTCTTCTCTGGACGGTTCGTATCGCGCTTGGTATTGGCTCGTAGAATAGCACGAGGTCTACTTCTGGTATGTCTAGTCCTTCTTCGCCTACGCTTGTGGCTATTAAGCAGTTGAATTCGTTGTTTGCGAATCTGCTTATCATTTCTTTTTGTTGTTTTTGGCTCATGCCGCTGTTTTTTTTCTTGGCTTGGCCTACGAATACTTCTGCATTGACTTTGCTTTGGTTTAGTTTCTCTTTTATTTCACTACCTGTATCTCTGTATTGGCTGAATATTATTATCTTGGAATTTTTTTTCTTGTGTATTTGTAGCTGTATTAATTCTTCGACTTTGTCTAGTTTAGGATGTGTTATTTTTTCTCTGTATAGGTTCTCTGCTAGTATATATGCTGATCTGAAGTTTATGTCCTTGACTAAGTTTTTTACGGCTTTCACTTTGGTTTTTTCAGCGTCTTTTTTTAGTTGCTTGAGGTATTCCAGGCATGAGTGAACTCCTTGTGTTTCTATGAGTTCTAAGGCGTGTTGGACTTTCAAAGCTTCGCTTATGAGACTTATCGTTCTTAGGATTTCGTATTCTTTGTTATTTCTCAGATTTGTGTGTAGTCCGCTTAGGAGTTTCAAGAGCTGTGTCTTGTTATACTGGCTTATTTGTCCTGTTAGGTAGCCTAGTTCTTTCGCGGCTTTTAATTTGGAGTTGTAACAGTTTTCTAAGAATTTCTTTACTTTCCTCATCCTCTCGGGGAGTTCTAGTTCTACGTATTTTATGTTAAGATCCTTGACGTAAGGCAGTACTTCTTCATGTTCCTTTGTTCGGTATTCTATTTGTTCTATGTATAAGTTATTAGTCACTTCTTCTACTGTTTCTTTGTCCGTGCCTGGGCTGGCGGTTAGGGCTACGATTCTTTGATAATTTGATTGTTCTACGTATTTCTTCGCGAGGTATACGTATGAGTAATTACCCGTCGCCCTGTGTGCTTCGTCTACGACTAGTAAGGATGTGTCTTCGAAGTTTATTTTTCTTTTTATGACATCATTTTCTAAGCCTTGCGGAGTGCTTATTATTATCTGGTTGTTTTTCCAAGCTTCTTCTCTTTTCTTTGGAGTTACGGTACCGGTTAATAGTGTTATTTTATTATCTGGGAATATTTTAAGAAATGTTTCTTCGTGTTGTTGAGCTAAGGGCTTGGTAGGGCTTACTATTACTATTTTGGAGTCTTTGTAATTCTCTAGTCTGTTCTTGGCTGTGAGTGCGGCTATCGCCGTTTTCCCCAGACCAGTGGGTAGGACTACGAGAGTGTTTTTTTTAATGCAGGTTTCTACTATTTTTTCTTGGTATATTCTTGGTTTGAATTCTTGACTCATGACTCTTCTAAGGATGTGATTGTTGTTTAAAACTATTTTGTATGGTTGTCCATTGACAAATAATTAATTTCTATATGGAAGATAATGTTTTTTTCGTAAGATATAAATTAATAAGGTTTTTTTGGGTTTAGTATGTTACTTTCAAAAACTCTTTCTTTTTACAAGCGTAAGGAAGTGCAGAAAGCATTGGTTGAGCAGGCTGAGGATAAAGAAGTCGCCGTTCAATACAAGGAGTTTTTTGGTAAGCGTCCGGATTCTTTAGTTTATGAGAGTGACGTATTGGCTTTTGCTAAGAAAAAAGCAAGTAGTTTTCATTGTTCCGAAGAGCTTTGGCATAATCCTTTGGGTCTTAAAGATTTGAAGAAGAGTGAGATGGATGAGCTGAGGAAAGGCTGGGATTTAATATTAGATATTGACTGTGCTCATTTTGTTTATAGTAAGCTTGCTACTCATTTACTGATAAAGATTTTGAAAGATCAAGGTGTTAAAAGCATTACTTGTAAGTTCAGCGGGAATAAAGGTTTTCACATAGCAGTTCCTTTTGAGGCCTTCCCTGAAGAGCTTAATAATAGGAAGGTGAAGAATCTTTTTCCAGAAGCGCCTAGGAGGATTGCGAGTTATTTGAAGGATAAGCTAAAGCCTTTACTTGAAGAGGCTATTTTAAAAGTTGAAAAAGGCAGTATTGAGAGGGTTGTGAAAAGAACAGGGATTCCTTATGAAGAGTTAATTATTGACGATTCTGCTAATAGGGTTGTGGACAGGGGTGTTTCTTTAGACACTGAGAAGTTTTTGGAAATAGACACGATATTAATTTCGAGTCGTCATTTGTACAGGATGCCTTATTCTTTCCACGAGAAAAGTGGCTTGGTTAGTGTGCCTGTTGATATAAATAAAGTTTTATCTTTCAAAAAATCTATGGCGGAGCCTGAAATGGTTTCTTTTGATATTCCTTTTCTTGAAAGAAGCGTTGCTGAGAAAGGAGAGTGTAATGCTTTATTGATTAACGCTTATGATTTCTACCCTGAGGAGAAGAAGGAGAGGGTTGTTAAGGAGTATTCCATGCCTGAGAAGGCTATACCTGAGGAGTATTTCCCGCCCACGATTAATAATATTTTGAATGGTTTGGAAGATGGTAAGAAAAGAGCTGTTTTTACTCTGATTAATTTCTTAAAAGGTTGTGGCTGGCCCAATGAGGCTGTTGAAGAAAAGATTTATGCTTGGAATAAAAAGAATCCTGAGCCTCTTCGAGAGGTTTATCTTAAAGGCCAGCTTAATCAGCTTCGTAAGCAAAAAGATTTGATACCTCCTCATAACTATCCTTCGGGTGGTGATACTTATTACAAAGACTTAGGGGTTTGGAGTCCTGATTCTTTAGAAAAAAAGTTTAAAAATCCTCTTCAGTATGCTAAGTACAGGTTTGAGAAAGATAATAAGAAAAAAGGACGTCCTAGGCTGACTGAGGAGCAGAAAGAGATGAGGCGTAAGTATAGGGAGAAAAAGAAAAATGAGAATAAGTGAGTTAAGATCTGTTTTTGGAACTGTCTATGGAAGGTATAGTTTTTTAACTCTGTTTTTGTTCTTGGCTATTTTTTTTCTTTACGTTTCCATACCGGTTGTTTTAACACCTGGTCATTCTCTTTCTTTGTTTGTGGAGATCACTCCTTGGCGGGTTTGGCTTATCTTTTTTGTTTTCTCTTTGGTTTTAGCGGTTTTATTAACTTTTCAGTATTACATATGGCGTTATTTGAAAACGAACGTTAGTAGTAAGTTCGGCTTGGGCTTGTCAGGGATTATGGCTTTTTTGGTTTCGTTGGCGACTTGCGTGGCGTGTAGTGTTACGATAATTTCTTTAATACTCCCTGTTACGGGTTTGATATTTTTCAATACTTATCTTTATTGGTTTATGGCTTTGGGTTTTTTAGTTTCGTTAGTGGCTTTGTATTACTCGGCTAGGGTTATTAATAAGGAGTGTGATTTGTGTGTCAGCTAAGAAGTATTTGGCTTTTGCTTTGATGCTTGCTTTAGTTCTTAATCTGTTATTTTTTGCTCTGGGCTGGCTGGACGTGTTGTTTTTTTGGTTGGTTATATTAGTTATTTTTTTAATTACGAGGTTCGTTTTTAAAAAAGAATGAGTTTTTATGAAGTCTAGTAAATAAAAAATGCGTTTTTTGTTAAGTTGACTAAACAGTTTTTTTGTTTTATTCTCTAAGGGTGTTGTTTTAAAGAGTTATCAGTTCTTCAGTTTTATTTATGAAATCCAACACTTTGTTTTTGTAAGTGTTTATTGTTTCTTTACTGAATTTGGTATTTGTGTGATAACTAGCGTCTTGTCTATCTTCTTTAAGGCTTGTGTATAGTTCTGCGTCGTCTTTGTTTATTGAAAGATCATTTAATAATTTGGCTTCGTCAATAGTTATAGTATATTCTTTTATTAAAAGGAGGATTGTTGCATGATGATTTTTTGAAGAATACTTTTTGTTTGTAATCAATGCTAACGCGGAGTGATATAATGAATAGTATAATGTTACGATGAGCCAGTCATTGAATTTATTGTTGTTTTCGTTTAGTCTATAGAATTCAAAGTTATGTCTTGCTTTTTTAATGTGTGATTTAACCAATTCTTTATTTTCTTTTATTCGCTTGATTTGTTTTTGGTTTTTGAAGAAATATATTTCTTTTTCAAGATAATCTTTGTCTTCAAATAGTTTATTGATATTCATTTAATATTTCCTCGTAAAAATTTTGTTCTTTGTATATGGGGAATCCTGTCTTTTTTGCTTGTATTATGATGTCGTCGTTATTTTTTTTAAATTCTTCAGTTGTTGTTTGAAACAAAGACAAAGGGTGTTTAGATGTGATTTCTGCTTCTTTTTTGTTTTTTGATAAGTCTTGTTTTTTGTTTGTTACGATTAATAAGTCTATGTCGCTGTCTTTTGTTTCTTCATATTTTGATGCTGAGCCGAAGAGAACTATTGTATATATTTCTCCAGGTAGGTTTTTTAAGAAGTGGTTTAAAGGGGTTTTGATGTTATGGTTTAGTTCGTTAAATTTTTTTATTGCTATTTCTGAGTATTTTAAGGCGAATAGTTTTTTATCTTTTATTTTGTAGAAGGTATTTGATTTAGTTTTTTCTTCTTCTATTATTGTGGCTTTTTTTAATTTGTCTATGGAGTTTTGTAGTGAGCTGTGGGATAGTTTTGAATATTCTTTTATTTGGTTGTAGTACAGCTTTGGTTCTTTGAGTTCGAAAAACGTTTTGAATAATTTGTATTCTGCTTTCATTGTTTTAATAGGATTGTTTTTACTTTTTTATATTTTACCATTTTTTGGTAAGATTTTACCATTTTTTGGTGTTT
>CAZAFP010000015.1:8209-10515 GCA_964484835.1 uncultured Methanosarcinales archaeon | reverse complement strand
TGTTTTTTTTCTTTAGAATCTTTTTTGTCTTTAGTCACATATATCCCCCTTCAGTAAGTTTAAACATCTTTTTGATTTTTGCTAATCATTCATGGGCCGGACGAGATTTGAACTCGCGACACCTTGGTTAAAAGCCAAGTGCTCTGCCGGGCTGAGCTACCGGCCCAAATATTTTATTATTAAGCTAGTTAGCACGCCCGAGACAAAGACGCGAAGTTCGATAAATAAAAAAACGCCCTGACCGGGATTTGAACCCGGGTCGAAGCCTCGACAGGGCTTCATGATAGGCCACTACACTATCAGGGCAAGCCTTTTTTTAGTTCATAAAACCATCTCCATCACAATCTTTTTTTGTGAAAGAGAATATTTTGTTTTTATTTACTAAACTCATCTTTGTCTCGGAACCCTATTTTAACTAGTAGTGGCGAGAAAAACTAATTGCTTTATAAAAGTTACGGTATTGTAAAAGAAATGAATCCCTCGGGAGAGACTTTCATAAACCATTTGGTTATTTTGAACTCCCAACCTTCCGGTTACAGCTGATTGCATATCATCCTATTCCTTTACAGGAACCGTCTTGCAATATCTACAGCCGGACACTCTGCCGTTGAGCTACCGAGGGATGAAAAGAATGAGAAAATAGGAAATATATAAAAATTCCTATTTCTTGACAGCAGCTTCAGAAGATTTGGATTTTCTTATCCTCTCTTTAAAATCTTTGAATTTGACATTCGCCCTAGGTAATGTTAAGTTACCCACAATACCCAGAGTGGATTTCATATTGTAAGTTAATATTCTTTCTTCTAAGCTCTCTACTTTTTCTAACTCCCAATTGAGCAACACTCCTTTCCTGCTTGTTTTTGTTACTTTGTCAGGCGTTATGGCTCCTTGAGATTCTTTCTTAACATATTCTGTTATTCTTGGAAGATAATCAGTAACTTTAACTTCGTTTACAGGATTACCTGATCTGTTCTTTAAGTAAATTCTTACTTTAAATTCTTTAACCCCTTCATTATCAGTCCCTGTCATGAAGACTTCTTTTCTCATTGTTATTGGACTTCTGAAGGCATAGTAAGAAATCACTGCCAAAATAGCCAAAACAACTAATACAGCTAGAGGCCTGTAGTTTCTGTAAACGTCAATTTCGTAAGTGTCTCCTGCTTGAACCATTGGTTTGAATTGTACATTAGCTCTTCCATCTATGGTTACTACTTCGTAAGGTTCGTCTGTCGATAAGAAGATTCTTTGATACCACGGACTTCTTAAAGCAATTTCTTTCTCTCTTTCGTAATTACCTTTGTTTTCTAATTTTATTGTTTCTGTTGTTTTAAACCAAGAAGTTGATGATTCTAATTCAGGAGTTATTGTGGAATATCTTTCTACTTCTAAATTCAAACTTTTGGAATGAATTAAAGTGTCTAAATCACCGTGATAAATATTTATGTGATATCTGTAATTTCCAGGTTCTTGCAAATCATCTATTTGTAATTGTAATGTTTTTTTCTCAGCTCCTAATGGTTCTAAACTTAAATCTATTTCTTGATTAAATAATTGGCTGTCAACCACCACAGCCAGATTTTCTAAGTCTCTTCTGTTTCTATTTCTTATTTCTAATTCTAATTGGAAATCTTCCGTTGGATTTATGGATTCAGTAGCTGTTGCGAATAAATCCACACTTGCAGGGTAAGATAAAATTGCACCTTCCCCAGGTATCCTCACAGGTATGTTATTTCTTACAGATTCGCCGTCAGACCTCACTATGTATTCTAAAGAATATGAACCAGATGTCAAAATAGTTCTAGGTCTGGCTTTTAATTCGAATGTATATTCATCATCTCCAGGCACTACTATACTAGTAGGTATAATAGACCATGAAGTGGCTTGTGCAGGAGATAAACTGTTCGAAAATATTTTTCTGCTAGAGTCAAAATTGTATATAGTTACGTTGTATTTAGAATATCCTTCTTCCCCTACGATTCTGTCTACGACCTCTACGTCAACATCGAAAAACGAAGCTTCTGCGAGACTTACTGACGATATTAATGCCACTGCTAAGATTAATACAAACAATTTTTTCATTTTTTATCCTCCCCTAGTGAAAAAGGAGCCGATTATGTTTAAATATTTTTCTATTAATTTTATAATTAGAACATACATTATTTAAAAAAACAAAAACTATTAATCTAGAAATATCGAGTTAGGTTATTATGAAGAAAGATACGAAAAAACTTATAGGCCATAATTTAGAAGGCTACTTATTTTTAATTTCTGTAATAGTGGCCGGAGCAGGTGTTGTATTAGCACCT
>CAZAFP010000015.1:0-8199 GCA_964484835.1 uncultured Methanosarcinales archaeon | reverse complement strand
TAGTCATGTTTGTACTTAAAAGAAAAGGTTTGGTTATACGAGCTAAGAAAAAACACAACAAAATTAAAGCTTTAGCATGGTACATCCTAAGTTACAACATAGAAAGACTGACAAAGAGTCTTCAGAGATTATGGCAAACCATAATCTCTTTGGACAAGACCTATTAATTTTATAATTAGAACATACATTCATTAAATTGATTATTATAATCTTATTTGTATTATTAGGAACTGTGTTTTTACTTTTATAGCTAAAAACCCAAAACTATAAAAAGTATAGTATGTTTCTTTTTTTATATGATACACCACATAACTGCAATAACTGAAGATGTTAAGAAGAACTACGATTTTTACGTCAATACTCTAGGGATGTACTTTGTCAAGAAAACAGTTAATTTTGATGATCCTAGCACGTATCATCTTTATTACGGAGATTCAAAAGGAAGCCCTGGAAGTTTAATAACATTTTTTTACTATCCCGGTAAAGGGAAAAGAGGAAGAGGATTTGCAGAAGGTATTATTTTAGAAGTACCGCAAGAAATATATGACAAACTAGGAAGTGTTATTCACGACCCCGATGGTTTAACTCTTAAATTAAAACCTGGAAAAGATTATAAAACCCTAGGAGTTATAACACCCGCAAGTAAAGAATTTCTGGAAAAATATGACTTGGGAAGCAATAATGAGTATATAAACAGAGATGCCTTCGGTTTTATGGGAGCGGGTTTAATACATCACGTAGCTCATTCTATTGAAAACGAGGAACTACAAAAGGAGTTTCGAGAGAAATTATTAAAGGAAAATATAAACACTAGTCCTATAATAGACAGAATTTATTTTAAGAGTGTTTATTTTCAAGAAGAAAATGGTTGTTTGCAAGAAGTCGCTACTGAAGGACCTGGCTTTTTTGTTGATGAAGATGTTTTAGGAAGCAAATTAGTTCTTCCTCCTTGGTACGAGGATAAACGTGAAGAAATAGAAAGAGGTTTACCAGATTTATGATAAAAAAAGGAAGTGGAGATAAAGCAATTCTTATGCTACATGGTAGAGGAGGGAGTGCTGAAGATATTCTTTCTTTATCTAATTATTTTGAAGCTTCTTGTTACGCATTCACTGCCAATAATAATGTTTGGTATCCATATCCTTTTAATCAAAGAAAGGAATTTAACGAACCTCATCTTAGTGAGAGCCTGAAGAAAATAGATGAAGCTGTTTCTGAATTAAAAAAGAAACACGAACAAGTTTATTTGTTAGGTTTTAGTCAAGGCGCTTGTCTAGCTCTAGAGTATGCTGCTAATAAAGAAGTGGATGGAGTTATAGCTTTTAGCGGTGGATTGATAGGAGAAGATAGTGAGTTAGAAGTGAATAATAAAAAAAGTAATGTTTTTATAGGATGTAGCGAAAACGATCCTTTTATACCTTTAGAGAGAGCTAAAAAAACTAGAGATTTGTTTCTTGAAAAAAATAGCCAAGTACTTACTTTTTTCTACCCAGGAAATAGCCATAGCATAAGATCGGAAGAGATGGAGCTGGCTAAAAAAGTGCTGGGATAGTTATTTAAATAAGCCTTTATTCACTTTTTTTATGGCAATAAGATCACCCATAGTATCTGTATTGGGTCACGTAGACCACGGAAAATCTAGCATATTAGATTCTCTTAGAGGCAGCAAGGTTGCCGAAGGAGAAGCCGGAGGCATTACCCAAGCTATAGGAGCTAGTATTATGCCTCTTGAAACTATTAAGGAAAGATGCGGTGACATGCTTACTAATTTGAATATAACCATACCTGGTTTGTTATTTGTGGATACTCCAGGACATGCTGCTTTTACTAGTTTGCGTAAGAGAGGAGGTAGCTTAGCCGATATAGCCGTGGTAGTGGTTGATATAAATGAAGGTTTTCAACCTCAAACATTGGAAGCTATAGAGATTCTTAAAAATACTAAAACCCCTTTTGTAATTGCAGCTAATAAAGTTGACGTACTGCCTGGCTTTAGAAAGAAAGGAAGTAATTTTATGAATAGTTTGAAGCAGCAAAGTGATGATGTTAAAGAAAAATTAGATAATAAAATTTATGAAATCGTAGGCAGCCTTCACGAAAATTTTAGTCTTATGAGTGATAGATACGACAGAGTTAGTAATTACACTAATCAAGTCGCCATAATACCTTGTAGTGCTACGGAAAGTGTCGGTATTGAAGAATTGTTAATGATTATAACAGGTTTGGCTCAGAAATATTTAGAGAAGAATTTGAATCTTGATGTTTCCGGACCAGGAAAAGGTGTTATTTTAGAAGTTAAAGAAACACTCGGCATGGGTAAGACTTTAGATGTTATATTACATAATGGTTCTTTAAAAGTAGGAGACGAAGTCGTTGTAGGAGGTGTAGATGGAGCAATTGTTTCTAAGATTAAATCCATTATGACGCCGCATCCTTTGAATGATATGATGGATAAAAAATCCAAGTATAAAAGTGTTAAGAAGGTTGAAGCAGCGACCGGAGTTAAGATTTGTTTATCTAAATTTGATGAGAGTATAGCAAGCGGGATGCCTGTGTTGAAAATAGAAGATGATAAAGAAGAATCGCTTAGAGAAGTCAATGAACAAATAGAGTCTGTAGAGGTCGATACTGATAAAGACGGAGTTATTGTTAAAGCAGATACTATAGGAAGTTTAGAGGCTATGCTTACTCTTTTAAGAGAACATAATATACCTATTAGAAAAGCCAAAGTAGGCAATATTACTAAAAAAGACGTCTCCGATGCCGAGAGCGTATTTGAAGAAAATCCTTTACACGCAGCAATACTAGGTTTTAACGTTAAAGAAGTTGATAGTACTAGCAGAGTTAAGATTATTGTACAAAACATAATTTATTCCATAATTGACAAGTATCTCGAGTGGCAAGAAGAAGTTGAAAAAGAACTTACTAAAGAAAAACTAGAAAAAATAAACAAGCCTTGTAAAGTTGAAGTATTAAGAAATTGTATATTCAGACAGAGCAATCCTTGCATTGCCGGCATGAGAGTTTTAGAAGGAACTGCCAAGAACGGAGTGAAACTAATGAACGAAGAAGGCAGTTATGTTACTTATATTAAAAGTATGCAGGAAGAAAACGATAATGTTAAAGAAGTGACTAGTGGAAAAGATGTTGCTGCTCAATTACCCGGAGTAATGGCGGGTCGTCATATTAATGAAGGCGATGTTCTATACGCAGACTTATACGAAGAAGAATTTAGAGAATTGAAAAAGAATAAAAAATACTTGTCTAAAGAAGAGCTTTCCTTACTAAAAGAAATAGCTATAATTAAGAGAAAACATAATTCTTTATGGGGTGTTTAGAAATTGTACGAGTTTTTCAACAGTAAGAAAAAAAAAATGTTTCTGAAATCTGTAGAGGAACAATTCGGAGTTAGTTTTGATAAAGATAATGTTTTTTTTATGAATAACAAAGGAAAAGTTTACATCCTAAGTAAAGATTATAATAAGTTCGAAGATAATTTATTCCGAATTGACGCCATGGGATTATACATAGGCAGGTACAACAATGGAGTTTACAAACCCAGTATAGAAGGAAGTCAATTGTTGAAAAATGCCACTAAGAATGTTTTAACTCTGAATAAAGAGCAAAGGGATGAGTGGTTATTAGGCCACGATGTTAAAGTAGATGCGGATGAAGAAATTTATATTCTGAAATACGAAGACGACGTACTAGGCAGTGGGAAAGTAAAAGAAGGCTATGTTCTTATTAACATACCAAAGGCAAGAAGATTAAATACAGTAAACGACTAAAAAAAAAACAATAAATAATAATTTTTAATCAGCCATGAATAAAGAACTTGTTTGCTTATCTAACTCTTGAAAAACCTTATCTAAATGTGCATTTTTTATCATATTTTATATTCTATCCAATATTTATTTATGATGCCCCATACCATCTCCTGTGTAAATCTCTTCATGTAAATCTTTATGTTGCAACATGTGTTCTAATCTATGCCCATTAAAGTGTTTTTTAACCTGAACATATACAGACATAGTTTCTACTTCCTCCTTTGTAGGCAACCATTCGCTATTTTTATATTTATCATGCAAAACATACGCATCTTCTACCAAACCCTGCATTTTTTGTTGAAATAAATGACTTTTGTTTTTATTTTTATCATTAAGTTTCATAAAATTATTATATTCTCCTAAAGAAGGCATAACGCCAGGCACATACTTAACTATATCAGGCTCGCCACCATCACTAGTTTTTATAATAGTAGGTAATTGATCGTATAAATCAAACCAATTATCAAATA
Source organism: uncultured Methanosarcinales archaeon (assembly GCA_964484835.1). Taxonomy (GTDB): domain Archaea; phylum Nanobdellota; class Nanobdellia; order Woesearchaeales; family 21-14-0-10-32-9; genus SKIS01. The sequence continues at coordinate 3,905 of CAZAFP010000015.1, read as the reverse complement.
AACCCATAACAGCTATAGAATCATAATAATCGTTCTTTCTAATACCAAGCCAAGCCATTAAGTTCTTTTGCATCTCATCCCTATCGGATTTGTTCCTACTTTTAAAACCAAATAAGAAATTTTCGTTTTGATCAAAAATGCCAAAGTAATTCTGAGCAGATAATAGTTCAACATCATTTTTTTTATGATTTTTAAATTTATATTTTAAAGAAAAACCATGAGAAGCAGCTTTTTCCATATCTAATTGATTCATATAATATTGATTCAAAATTTCTATGAAATCACTACCCTTAACATCTCTAACTATAGTAGGATTATCATACTTCTTGGGCTTAACAACATTTGTTATTAAAGATTTGGAAAGAGTGGGAACTTCGTGTTTCACAATGTATTTTTTATTCGGATCTAATATCTGCATAAACCTAGTCCCTATATAATCCTTTAAGAGTGCATCCTTCTGAACTTTTAAATTAGCATAGACAGATTTTAATCTGTTTAATAAAGTATCATCGAAATTTTCTTTTATTTCATCTATGATAAAGGACTGGTATTTAGGATGAAATCTGAAATCACTTCTTTCAAACATATTAAATTCTTTTATATAATCACCAGTTAAACTTTTTAATTCCGCAGGTAAACAATTTCCGGCATGCTTTAATTTATCAGAAAAAGCTTCGTGAGAAAGGTCTTCCTCAGGTATTGCGTTTTTAGGTAAAATTTCGTTAATCGAATTCCTTATAGATTCTCCTTTTTCAGCCAAGTAATCCTTCCCTTCTTTCTCAGAAATATTTTTTTTAGAATGTTTTTTCACTTTCCTGAAAAACTTTATTATACTATCATTTATGTTATCCCAACGAGTTTCATTCCTATCTATAACAAGTTCTAATGACATTTTAAAAAAAACAGAAGAATTATAATATGTCTTCTATAGGTTTTTTCTTAGTTTTTTTAGGCTGGTCATCCTCTTGCTGAGATACATCCACACCTAATTCTTTTAAAGCATTATTATGCACTTGAATATAATGCTCTACAATAGTAAGAATTCTTTTTAATTCTTCTCTTTCTTTGCCAAGAGTGGACAGTGCCCCCCTATGAAAACCAATTTCTTCATCTCTAGATCTTGTTTTTTCATCAGCCATAAATAAATTCACCTAGAATTAAGAAAAACAAATTTATTTATAAACCTAATGAAATTAATTCAAACCAAAATAATTATAAACTAAGCAAGAAGAACTGAATAAAATATGATACTGGGAAAGATAATAGGAAAGATTACGACTAACGATTTTAAGTTTTTAGTGGAGAAAGAAACTAAAAAATTAGAGTTTGTACAAGTATACCATAAAGCTTACGAGTACGTACTTTGCCAAGTTGTAGAGTTAGAAACTGACTCAGATAAAACCGTTGCTTATTGCCAAGTCATAGGTTATAAAGAAGATCACCGCATTAAAAAACCAAGAATACCCTTCGACCCGGGAAGTGAGGTTCTTAAAGCAGAAGACGAGTTTATTAAAGAAGTTGTAAAGTTAGATAATGATTATAAAGGATTCATAGGTAAATTGGACGGTAGAGACATACCTGTTTCTATAGATTTGAATAAAGTTCTTAGTATGCACTTAGCAGTCCTTGCAAAATCTGGAAGTGGAAAGTCCTACGCAGTAGGTGTCTTGTTAGAGGAAATGATTAGTAAAAATATTCCTTTATTGATTATCGATCCTCATGGAGAGTATTCTAGTTTGAAATATCAAAATACTGATGATAAAGACGTGGAAAAACTAAACAAATGGGGTTTGCAACCTGAAGGTTTTAAAGTAGTTGAGTACGGAGATGTTGAGATTAATAAAGGCGTTTATCCTTTAAAATTAAATCTTGGGAGTAATCAAGAAGAGTTAATACATATGTTGCCAGGAAAATTATCAACTAATCAATTGGCTTTAATGTATAATGCTCTTAAGACTTCAGAACCTAATGATTTGAACAGTCTCATACTTTCTTTAGAGCAAGAAGAACATAATGCTAAATATAGCATTATAAATATGGTAGAGTATTTGAGAGATCTTAATATTTTTTCAAATAGTGAAACTAATTACGCTAATTTTGTAAAGCAAGGCCAAGCCACTATTATGAACCTTAAAGGCGTAAATCCAGAAGTTCAAGAGATGATTGTTTATAAACTTACTAAAGAATTGTTTGAACTTAGGAAGAAAGAAAAAATACCTCCTTTCTTTTTAGTTATGGAAGAAGCTCACAATTATTGCCCCGAGCGTAGCTTCGGAGAGACAAAAGCCAGCAAAGTCATAAGGAATATTGCTAGCGAAGGTAGAAAGTTCGGCTTAGGCTTGTGCTTAATAAGTCAGAGACCTGCTAGGGTTGACAAGTCCGTACTTAGCCAATGTAGCAGTCAGATAATTCTTAAAGTTACTAATCCTAATGACTTGAAAGCATTGAGTAATAGCATAGAAGGTCTTACTAATAGTACTGAGAAGGAAATTCAGAATTTGAATATAGGACAAGGCCTTATAACAGGCATAACAGACATTCCCTTATTGGTAAATATAAGACCTAGGAAGAGTTTGCACGGAGGAGTGGCTAAGAATATAAGAGACGCAGAGGAATTTACTGATAAGCTTGAGACTTACGAAGATAAAGAAATGCTGCCATTGATTATTCCTAATACGACACCTAAAGACATCAAACTTATGTCTGAAGAAAATGTGCAAGAAGTAAAAACAATATTGAAACCTTGCTATTTGTATAAAGTAGAGTCTAAAGCTAAAACTTTTAATTTATTAGTAGATCGTACTAGCCCAGGTATAATAATTGATAAAGACCAGCCTTTAATCAAGAAATTACCAGAGTTGGAAAAGTTGAGCAAAGAACAAGTAGCAGTTCTTAAACAAATTTTTAAGCATAAAGAAATCTCAAAAGATGACCTACCTGAAGATTCTTACGAACCCCTTCTGAGATCTAAATATTTAGTCAAAGAAAATAATAAGTTAAAAATTAACAACGAGTATATATTCAGCAAGCTTAATAATTTCGAAAGTCATGAAACAATAAAATATGAAGATATTCAATATCATGAAAAATTAAATCCTTTAGAAGATGAGAAGATAGAAAATAAGTTGAAAAAGTACGTTAGTATAAAGGATAAAAAAGAATGTTACTTAGTGACTTACAAACCAGAGTATTAACACATGGTTTCTAACATGCTTGTTAAGTGCCATAACTGCGTCCTTATATAATCAGGGACATTAACATCGTTACTTAAATCTTCTATATCACTTAACATTTTATTTATTGTTAAAGACTTATCATTATCAGAACAGTTAGCTATGTCTTTTTTTAAAACAGCAATTTTATTTTTTACACTTTTAGAAACTGAAGAGTCATCCTCCATTTCTTCTAAGATATCAATAATTTCCTCGACAGACGACATTTTCTCATCACTCCTTATTTTTTTCTAATAATTCCATAACTTCCTCTCTTAAGCTATCTGCTTTTTTAGAGAGTTGAGATTCTTGGTTTTTAACCAATTCTAATCTTTTTGAAACTAATTCTTTTTTTTCTTTTAATTCCCCTTTGACTTTTTCACTGTCTGTTTTAACGACTATATTGCCTATTATCTTACTCACTTCTGGAGAGTTTATTTCTTCTAAAGCACTATCTATCTCCATAAGTCTTGTTTGTAAAGATTGCCTTTGAGAAATTAAATTTTGAGCGTTCTGCTCCATGTTAGATAATTCATCTACTTTTTTTTGAGCTTCCTCTTTCATTCTTCCAAAACCTCTATTGTATTTTCAAAAGTTTGAGTTAGTTTAGTTATTGTGTTTAGTATTGATCTTAATGCACTTACGTCTTTAGCCCAAGCTTTTATTAATAAAACATTGTCTTTCCTGTCTAAA
>CAZAFP010000014.1:9028-10649 GCA_964484835.1 uncultured Methanosarcinales archaeon | reverse complement strand
AAGATAAAGAAGTATATATCCATCTAGGTCTCAAAAACGGTGATTGGACTTGGAAAAAAGTCAAGCTGAACGACGACGAGCTGGGTGATATTGTTTTGTTTTTGCAAGGTGATAAAGAAAAAGTAAGTTTTTTTCATGACTTCAAAGGTGATAAGACTCAAATCTGGTTTAACAAAAAAGAAGGTCATGTTTTTGTAAAGATAAACGATTACGTCAAAGGTCTTGCTCAGAATGAACAAATTGTTTTATTAGAATTGGTCAAGTATTCCATTTTAAGAAGTAACTTGTTGATTTAAGAAAAATAATAAAAGCAAAGCTTCATTCTCATATTCATGGAAGATTTTTTTAAGCACTACTATGATATGAAGCCTTTGATAAAATCCAAACTTGATGAGTTTCAGCAAATAAATAATAAGCAGGAGTTATGGTTGGAAGAAATGGTTTTTTGTGTGTTTGCTGCTAACAGTAGTGCTGAGATGGGATTAAAAGCCACTAATTTAGTAAGGCCTGTTCTTGAAAATGGAAGTTTTGATCAGATAAAAGAAAGGGTCAAGGGAAAGGTTCGTTTCTATAACGTTAGGACTAAGTATTTAATAAAGAACAGGGAGACTTTGAAGTTATTCCCTAACATAAAAAGTCATTTGGATTCTCTTGATTTTTACGACAGAAGGTTATTTATAAAAAATAATTTCTTGGGTTTTGGTTTTAAAGAGAGCAGTCATTTTTTAAGAAACATTGGTTATAAAGGTTATGGTATAATAGATAAGCATGTCATTCGTTTAATGCATGAATTAGGTGTTTTTGAAAAAAACACTCCTCCTAAGAATGAGAGGGAGTACTACGATTATGAGAAGAAGCTTCACATTTTTGCTTCTGAGAATGATTTGGATGTTGATGCTTTGGATTTGGCTTTGTGGAGTTATGCTACGGGTAAGATAATAAAATAAAGCGGTAAAAAATTATTCTAGTATAGATATCTGTATATCTATATATGAAAACAGAAATATTTATATATTACTCCCGACACAAACCATAATATGGACGCGATAACCAACGTACAAAACCAATACAGACAACAAACAACAGAAACAAAACAACCTAATCAAGACATCCTAGAAGAAATAGAATCCCAAAAACAATTCTTACTAAGACTTATCAAACTTAACAAACAAAAAATAGACTCCCTGGAAAAAGAGGTAGCGCAACTACAACAAACCAACAAAAAAAACCAAGACTTTATCGAAAAAATAAAAGATAAAGACGTAGTAGCGCGATCAAGAGAGGCTTTGCACAATAGGGTCGACAAAGACCCTATTGACAAGCCCATAGACAGAAACGGCGTAGCACCAAAAGACGTCCAAATACAAAACATATTCTACGCAGGCAGAAGATAAACTACCGGCTTTTCTAACAGAAAAATATAAATAGTTGTATTATATCTTATGATATAACAAAATGGTTTCTATAAACAAAATAAAAAAAGAAAATGTACTGAGATACCCTAGATTGGACACTATACTGATGGTAGAAGAATTCATAAAAAAACACGATGGAGAATTCAAAAAAAGAAAATTATGGGAGTCACTACCTAAAAAAATGATGTATCAAACCTTTCAAGTAA
>CAZAFP010000014.1:0-9018 GCA_964484835.1 uncultured Methanosarcinales archaeon | reverse complement strand
TAATAAATTATCTTCAATACTCAAACAAAATTTCTATAGATTCAGAAGGAAAAATAGGCTGGAGGTATTATCCGGACTTAACAAAAAAATACTATGTAAGAGAAGATCTTAAAAGAAAAATATGAAACTAAATTCAGACATAAGATTTGCAGATGAAAATATTAAAAATGCCTTATATAAATTAGAGAAAGGAGATGAATCAGAAAGAGAACTATATAAATTCATAAATCAAGCTCTAGATAATATAGAAGAAAATGCTTTCTGTGGGATACAAATACCAAAAAAATTGATACCAAAAGAATACTCAACAAAATATGGTGTTAAGAATGTATGGAAATATGACTTGCCAAAAGGATGGAGGTTAATATACTCTATAATGAATGATGAAGTAATAATCATAAGTTTAATTCTAGAATGGTTTAGCCACAAAGAATATGAGAGGAAATTCAAATACTAACCAAAACGTTTTTAAATAATAACTAAATCCAACTCTCCATGGCAAAACTAATGAGAGCAGTTGCGTGGAGAAGACTAGAAAGACCATATACTAGAAAGTCTAAATACAGATCCAAAGACTTTATCAGAGGAGTACCAAACAGCAAAGTAGTAAAGTACGTAATGGGAAACAAGACTAAAGAATTTGAGTATAAAGTAGTTCTAAAGTCAGAAGCAGACATACAACTAAGACATAACTCTTTAGAAGCAGCAAGAAAAACAACTCTTAAATTACTAGATAGAAAAGCACCACTTAACTATTTTTTCCACTTAAAAGTATACCCGCATCACATACTAAGAAACAATCCGTTAGCAGCAGGAGCAGGAGCTGACAGGATGAGTACGGGTATGAGTCATAGCTTTGGCAAGCCAGTCGGAATCGCGGCGAGGGTTAGAAAAGGACAAGAAGTCTTTGAAGTCAAAGTAAATAAGGACAAGATAGACGTTGCCAAGCGCGCGTTAAAAAGAGCTAGGATGAAATTCCCGAATGACTTCAAAATAGTCGTTCAAAAAGTATGATTCTTACTCATCTTTCTCAATTTTTCTTTTAACTCTTCATAATCAGTAAATAATTCTAGGTCTAGTTCTTTAACTCTGTCATCTACATCGATGACGTCGGTCTTGCTAACATAACCCAGCATGGGCTTGTCAAAACCCTTCATCTTCTCAAACAAAGCCAGCTGGTCCTCCCATGGATAAGGCTCGGTAAGATCAAAAACAAAAACGAGGACGTCAGCCACATCCTTAATAGCATAAAAAGCCAGTTGTTCTATACTATTAACCTTCTCCCTGCCAAGAGCCCCTGGGGTGTCCATAACTTGTATATTATCGAAATAACCAATGTTAATCCTCTTAGTAGTAAAAGCATAACTATTAACCTCTGGCTTAGCCTCAGTCATTCTAGTTATCAAAGTACTCTTGCCCACGTTAGGAAAGCCGGTAATGCACGAGGTGAACATCTCCCTGACCATAGGCATCTCTCTTAAAAACCTCCTCACTTCTTCCAAGAAAAGAAGGTCTTTCTCAACCTTTACAAAAACACTGTTCGCCCTAGCATAGAATTGTCTCCACTCGCCAGACTTTTTAGTATACTCAGTGCCTAAACGCCTAACTGTATTCATAGCCCAATTCAAACCACCTAGGCTTTGTTTAATATCGTCAATCTCAAACCTTAACAACAACACATCTCTGTGAAACAAACTCAGATCGTCAAAACTAGGAAAGCTCGTTATTATCCTACCTAGAGAGCTGACTAAGTAATCCTTGACAGTGCTTATTCTAACAACATCTTTGTTTTTACTCGCTGCTTTAGCCTTACTAGCGCCTCTTCTAAAAGCCACGTCTAAATAATGCTGTTTATCCTCGATATTAGGAATCTTTTGAAAATCCATATCTTTAAAGAAATAAAAAACTGTTTTTAAATACTTTGTAAACAAAAAAACATTTATAACTCAAAAGGTTATTTTTTTCTTTATGGATTATGGTTTAAAAATAAACAAAAAATATGGCAAGCCCGTAAAAGGTTTGTTAAAAAGAAAAAAAGTCTATGAAGACTCCTACTTGCCATTGCAAGAAGCTAATCATATAATACTGCCTTTAAGAACAAAAAAGATAAACTTCTCAGACGAGATAAGGAAATACACTTCTGATTATGAAATAAACAAATTCGAATTCAAAACCAACAAAAGAACAAGGTCTTTCAGAAGAGAACTAGAAAAAATACTGCCTAGTAATATCTTTGAAAAAGCCTCGCGTGCATATGAACAAATAGGGGACATAGGTATAATAACAGTATTTCCGCATATGGAAAAATACGAAAAAGAAATAGCGAAAGCATTATTGGAAACAAACAAAGGAATAAGACTAGTCCTCAAAAAAGCAACTAAACACAAAGGAGGAAAAAGAATACAAGAATATACTGCCTTAACAGGGTCTGGCTCTACAGAAACAACACACTCGGAAAACAACGTAAAAATAAAAATAGACATAACAAAAGCGTATTTCTCAGCAAGAACAGCCAATGAAAGAAAAAGAATAGCATCTTTAATCAATAACGAAGAAAAAATACTTGTTTTATTCTCAGGATGCGCTCCTTATCCTTTGGTAATATCAAAAAATACAAAAGCAAAAGAAATATGGGGTGTGGAAAGCAATCAAGAAGCTCACAAATACGCCTTGATAAACCAAAAATTGAACAATTCAAACAACATAAAACTCATCAACGGACTAGTAGAAAAAGAAATTAAAAACATAGAAGAAAAATTCGACAGGATAATAATACCTCACCCAACAGAAGCAGACTATTACCTCTCCTCAGCACTTGACGTACTAAAAAACAAAGGAATTATACACCTTTACTTATTCTCCAAACCAGAAAAACTAGACTATGCCAAATCAAAAATACAAAAAATTGCAAAGAAAAAAAACTACGCCGTTAAAAAAATAACCACGAATGAACAACTACACATCTCCTCAGAAGTAAAAAAATACTGCTTCGACATACAACTATCAAAGTAACTCTTCTCTTAAAGAACTCACAAAACTCTCGAAATAATCCTTAGGAACGCTAGCTCCGCATGCATTATCATGACCACCACCGTACCCGTTGAGTCTCTCAGCATTACTAGAAACTACATCCACTAACTTCTTATCAGTGCTACGCAGACTCATCATAACTCTTTCTTTATTAAAACGCCCAACTAATATAATCTTATTCGGATGTTCATATAATAACTCATTAGCCAAATCAGCCGTGACGCTAAACTTACTATCTGTATATGTAAATATTAAAAAATCATCATCCGTCACATTAACGCTATTCTTCAAACTTTCAAACTCGTCATTAATCTTCTTAAACTTTTTATAAATAAAAGAACCTTTACTGGACTCCTGATGCAAAATCTCCTTAGGATCCTCAATACGGCTTAAGACCTTAACGCTCTTCATAGAATCAGTAGTCCTTCCTTTAAGATTAAAATTAACAATCTTAATCAATCTGCCCAGCTCGGAATTAAACAAAGCATCCTCGGGCCTTTCTACTTTACAATCCAATAATTCAGGATGAGACTTGCAAAACTCATCCTTCAATTGCAAATTCCAATCAGCTACTATTCCTAGCATAGCAAGCCATAATTTACCTTTTCCTTCCAACTCGGCTATTTTATAAGCCCAATAACTAGTAGGGCTGCTATCTGAAGAATCATACTTCAAAGGATTAAAATACTTAACCTTCTTATTCTCTTGAACAGGATGATGATCAAGCCATAAAACCTCAACCCCAACCTTATCCAAGAAATCCTGACTAACCAAAGGCTTATCCAGTATAAAAACCCTGTCTGGCTGGTACTCCTCGACGTAACGATAATAACCCTCTTCTAATTCAGGCTTGCCTTTAACCATCACGCCTTTACCATCACCAACCAGATTATACAACTGGATAAAACTAGACACGCCGTCACAATCATCATCGAAAAAAAACAATGGCCTGGCACTGCTCATTAGCTTTTCTTTAAAAAAAACAAGTTCTTCTTGTGGTATCATTTCAAATTCCACGCATCGATACTATACTCTTCACTAACGCTTTCTCCTGATAATATCTTACTAACGAGAGTCAAGACATAGCCAGCTACTAAAAAAACGGTACTAGTCATAAGACCTTTGCTTTCTATATCGAAACTGCCGAGTTTTTCAGAAACTTCTTCCTTAGTTTGTATAAACAATGATCCTTTAGAACCTTCCAAGCCTGTATAAATAACAGGTATCTCTTGAAGCTCGCAATACTTACTAATAACATCACTCGCTTCTTTTTTGTTAGTACAATCTATGACTAAGTCAGAATCCAACAAATAATTATTATCTTCCGTCAATTCCTCGTGGAAAGCCTTAACCTTAACATCTGAATTAATACCTTCTAATCTCTTCTTGGCTTGTTTAGCCTTAAACTTAGTAACGTCTTCTTCCAAATAAAGAGTCTGGCCATGCATCTCTTCTAAATAAACACGTCCTTTATCAATAATTCTTAAATTGTAGCCGTTCCTTGCTAAAGCTTCTGCAAGAACAATACCTATGCCTTCCAAGCCAACAACGGTAATAGTTTTTCCTTGTAATTCCTCAAAAGTATCTTTCAACTCATCAATCTTTTTTATATAATCATATCGCTTAGCCATATCTCAATCGGGAATAACTGTTTTAATATAAATATTTCGTATCATAACATCTTAAGAATCAAATCAACAATCTCCTCAGGAGTTAAAGTATCAGTTTTTACAATAATATCGTAATGAGAATAATCTTCGTAATTCAAACCATAAAGCTCCTTATATCTTTTCCTTTCAGAATCCAAACGAGCATAAAAATCCTCTTTAGATGTTTCGTCACGACCATGAACTCTTTTAAGAGCTTCTTCATCACTAACATCTAGGTAGACTTTTTTAGAATCGGGAATAAAATAAAATCCTAGCCTCGCGTCCAAAACAAAATCGTCTTTTTCTTTTCCGAATTCTTTTTGTCTCTTATCCAACAAAGCATCTACACTATCATCTTTTTCAGCAATCTTACTAAGCTCTATCAAGCTAACATTTCTTTCATCAGCCAAAGACCTCATAAAATCTCCCGTGCTAAAATGTTCATAATCAAGAACGGAAGCTAACTTCTTACTAACTGTACTCTTCCCACTACCTGGCTTTCCACTAATCGTAATCTTCATCATTAAAAGTACACCTAGCTTCTTTTTAATTATTTCCAAAAAAATTATATACGAACCTCTATTCCTCAAAAGTTAATAACAAATTGGGTGGTTGGTTAAAATTGGAAAATAAAAATTTCTTAGCAGAAGGGAGTAAAAGGGACAGCGGAAAAGACGCGCAGAGAATAAACATATACATAGCTAAACTAGTTGGAGAATCCGTAAGAACAACCCTTGGTCCGAAAGGAATGGACAAAATGTTAGTAAACGAAGCAGGAGACGTAACTGTGACTAACGATGGCGTTACAATACTGAGGGAATTAGAAGTAGAACATCCTGTTGCTAAGATGATAGTCCAAATAGCAGAAACTCAAGAATCAGAAGTAGGAGATGGAACCACTACTGCAGTCGTATTGGCTGGTGAATTACTAAGAAAAGCAGAATATTTACTGGATAAAAACATACACCCTGCTGTAATAAGCAAAGGCTACAGAGAAGCAGCTAAGCACGCAGCAGAAATAGCCAAAAAATATGCTTTGAATGCTAAAGAAGAAGACTTTGTAAAAATAGGCATGACTGCCATGACGGGAAAAGGCAGTGAGGATCATAAAGAAAAACTAGCCAAGACAGTAAATGAAGCTATTAACATAACTGGTTCTGAAAGACAAAACATTAACATAGAAAAAAAATCAGGCGAATCAACAAGCCAAACAGAACTAATAAAAGGACTTGCTATTGACAAAGAAAAAGTACATCCTTCCATGCCTTCTTCCAAAAAAGGAAATGTTGCATTACTAGATATACCTCTGGAAATAAGAGATCCTGGAAGCGATGCTAAGATATCAATCTCAGACCCTGAAAAAATCCAATCATTATTCGAAATGGAAGAAAACATGATAAGGAAACACATCGAAGCCTTAGAAAAAGCAGAAGTAGACATAGTATTCTGCCAGAAAGGAATTGACGACTTGGCTCAGTACTTATTAGCCAAAAAAGGAATATATGCTTGTAGGAGAATTAAAAAAAGTGATATGGAAAAATTATCTAAAGCCACGGGTGCTAAGATAATCAGTGACTATTCTGATATACAGCAAAGTCTTGGAAAAGCCAAAGTAAAAGCTCAAAAAATAGGAAGTGACGAGATAACCTTAGTGACTGAATGTGAAAATCCTGAGTTAGTCACGATAATAGTAAAAGGAGAAACAACGCACGTCGCTGACGAAGCTAAAAGAGCAGTGGAAGATGCAATTGGCGACTTAATAAGTGTTAAAAAAGATCAAAAAATTGTAGGCGGAGCTGGCAGTTTTGAAATAAAACTAGCTAAAGACTTGAGAAAAAAAGCTGAAGAATACGCTGGTAAAGAACAATTGGTAATTCAAAACTTCGCGGATAGCTTAGAAATAATACCTAGGACCTTGGCTGAAAACGCGGGTAAAGATTCTCTTGAAATACTATCTAGTGTTAATTCCTCGTCTTTGGAATGGCCTGGCGTTGACGTATTTCAGGGAGAAGTAGTCGATGCATTCGAAAAAGGAATTATTGAGCCTTTGAAAATAAAAACTCAGGCTTTATCAAGTGCTACGCAGGTTGCTAATATGATATTGAGGATAGATGATGTCATCCTAAACAAAAACTCATCTACTCAAAAGTAATGACTAAACTTTATAAAGTAGTTTCTATACAGCAATAACATGGCTGAAAATCAACAAGACTATGAGTTAGTTCCACGTGAAGAAGTAGAGCAACTAAAAAAAGAAATAGAAGACTTAAAAAAATCTCATGGCAAGCCAGAATCCAACCTTATAAATTCCATAAACAAATTAGACACTTCGGTAAACAGATTAACTGAATTATTTGACCATGTCAATAAAGATTTGTTGAAAGATTTTGAAGCTGAAAAGCGCCCTGAAGACTTATTAGGCAGGGTTATACAGCAGAACAAGGTAGTGGCTGATTCTATACTAAAACTCGTAGATAAAGTTTCTGAGATATCTGAGCAGAACAAATCCGCTTTAGAACAGAAAAATAATCAGTCTCAATCAACCAGTAGTTCTCCTGAGCAAGATCAGAAAGACTTGTACAAAGAATTAGACAAGCAAAACTCTAACAAGAATTCGAATCAGGAATTTGGACAGTTTTCAAACATGTCTTCCTCCGATTTGGACGAATCAGAAAAGAAAAAAGAGGATATTCCTCTTCCTGAAAAAAAGAAAAAAGGCTTTTTGGGCATGTTTAAAAAATGATATTCTCCACAAAACACAGGTATTATTATCTAAAATTTGCTAAGAGTAAAAAATACTTGAATAAGCAGAAAAACTTTTTAGAGCCTTTGCAAAACGAATTGGCTGTTGCAAAAAACATAATAGAATCTTTAGAAACTTCGAGTTCTATACCTAAAATTTTATTAGAAGAAAAAAAACAAAAAATAAATCTTTTAGAACAAAAAATCAAAGACCTATAAGTCTTTTGCCATTATTGTTCTTCTGTTATTACCTTCAGCTCTTTTAGCAGCATCTTTAACTAATTCCTTAACTTTAGCATCTAAAGCTTCGGCAAAGTCGCCGCCAATGTTATGTCCTGAAGCTAATTCTTTTATTTTAGACTTCACAATTACACTTTCACTCATTTTTATGCACCTCTATATTGTTTTAGTATTACTAAAAAAATAGCTTGATTTTAAAGGTTTCGGTTTAGTGGGTGTACCAGAATGTTTTTTCAGAGTCTTTTCTGCAAAATCCAAAACGTTCAAACTGGACAACCTCATCTTTTTGTATATTATTAGATTCTACAAAACCTTTAACTTCTTCTTTATCGGGCATCATAATAGTGATGGTTTCATAATCCTTCCGAGGGAGGTAATGAAGCATACCTTTGCCTTTCTTCTTATAAGTACTTATGGACTCGTCCAAAAATTCAAACTCTCTGTTTTTGAAAAAGACGTTATAAGCTTCCATGAATCTATAAACGCCTTCCTCTAAACTTTCGTAATCATCTTTAGAAATATACAGCTCGTCTTTCAAATCCAAAGTTCTCTTAGAATCAGAATCATATAATAACTTCATACTAACACTCTTAACAGGAGCATTCTTTATCTTAACAAGAACAGGACTCTTAACAAAGAAATACCTCTTAGCTTTAACATCCAAAACTCTCTTATTATGCATGACCAAGTCATCCCATGTCAAAGTACTCTCTGACTTACTAACTCCTGTGCTCAAAATAAAACTCTTAATAGCTTCGGGCTGAAAACCCCTCCTCTTAAGAGCGGCCAGTGTAGTTAATTGAGGATCATCCCATCCTATGTACTTGCCTTCTTCAATACCATCTCTTATCTTCCTACCGCTACTCTCCACACCTTCCAAGTTAAAACGTGCAAATTCATAAATCTGAGTCTCCTTATAACCAAGCAATTTTTGGATGTACCTCTGAAGTTCATTACGCATCTCAAACTCTTTACTCCTGAGTCTATGCGTTATTTTAAAATAACCATCCATAATACTATTCTGAAAATCATAAGTAGGCCAAACTATATACTTCTTGCCGTGACGAGCATGCTCTTCCTTAATAACACGCATAATCGCAGGCTCCCTCATAGTACTATTTTTATGACTGATGTCTATCTTAAGTCTAATAACATAATTTTCCACTTCTCCCTCGAGCATAAGATTCCAAACCCTTAAGTTTTCCTCAACGCTATTACTCTGAGCAGGAGGATTTATACCTTTCATCCTATAGTTCTTAAAATCCTCACTGGGACTATTACAAGCATAAGCCTCGCCTTTCTTAATCAATTCCTCACAGTGTTTATAATAAACACTCATATAATCACTAGCACACAC
>CAZAFP010000013.1:0-10775 GCA_964484835.1 uncultured Methanosarcinales archaeon | reverse complement strand
ACAATAGACGACTTAATACTAGAAAGACAACACAGCACGGCACAAGCAATAAGAATGATAGGAGACGTGACAAACCGATCATATACTTTATTATTTGATTTTGCAAGGAATAACATACCAGATGATTATAGGAATAAACCAAACGAATTCTTACAAAACATAAGAACACTCTACGCAGAGACCCTGAATAATGAATCTTCTACAAAACCCATAGAAGAAGCAGATAACGAAACAAAAAGAATAATCTACGAACAAATAGTCAACCTAAACAACCAATGAAAAAAAGCCTCTGCCGAGACTCGAACTCGGGACCTCCACCTTACCAAGGTGGCGCTCTACCAGCTGAGCCACAGAGGCATAGAGATAAGGTTATTAATAAGTTATTTAAAAATATTTGGATAATAGAAAGATTTAAAACAAAAACAATACAAAAAGTAATAAATGGAATACTTAATAGAAGGCCTGAATATACTACTATTGTTTTTTATAATACTAGTAACACATTTATTTCACAAAGAAGACATCTTCAGCTATAACAACCCATTCAGCTACTTATACATAGGACTTCTAATTCTACTAACAATAGACATAATGTTCATATTCTTAGAAACCCCAAGTATAGAGTCAAGCCTGAGAACACTACTAAGAACAGGAATATTCACACTAATAATATACATATTCTTGTTCAAAGACAAACTACTCACAAAACGAAACTTTTAAAAGATAAACGTTTATCCTAAGAGGAATATGCGGAAGTAGTATAGTGGTTATTATACGGCCTTGCCAAGGCTGTGACACGGGTTCGAATCAATACAACAAGGATGTTTATTGGCGGAATTCCCGTCTTCCGCATTCAAAAAAAAGTCAAGCTATTCGGGTCCGTAGCTTAGCCTGGTTGGAGCGCTGGTCTTATATGGCGGTGATCCACACAAAAAAATCGTACTCGATTAAGACACATAAATGCTTAAGAGAGCCAGAGGTCGGGAGTTCAAATCTCCCCGGACCCATACCTCATCACATATGCCCCGTTGGTGTAGTCCGGCCAATCATTTTGCCCTTTCGAGGCAAGGACACGGGTTCAAATCCCGTACGGGGCATCCTCTTTTTTTTCTAAAAAAAAAGGTTTTAAATATGATAAAGCTTTACTATCCTTTATGTACGCATTAGCAAGCCTAGGATTGTTTTTTATAATAATTATGTTCATAATATTTCTAGCTATTATCTGGTCAGTGATACATTGTTTGATAAGTGATTTGACAGGACTGCAGAAGTTATTCTGGGTCTTAGTATTGTTAATCTTGCCCTTAATAGGGTTAATGCTTTACTTAATATTTATAAATAGGAATGAAAAGGTTGAGATAATGAAAGACAAACTTAAAAGGAATGAAAAAGAAGCAGTGCTAGCTGGTGTTTGTGCAGGCATAGGCGATTATTTCGATGTCGACCCAGTATTAGTAAGATTATTAGTAGTAGTATTGTTTTTTATGTCGGCAGGCTCAGTGGTTATTGCTTATATAATAGCTTGGATTATAATGCCTGTGGGGCGTAAGAAGAGCGGGAAAAAGAAGTAACTAGACAAAAAGTTTTTAAATAAACTACTATTTTCTGGTCTGTATTAATGATATTTAGGAGGTATAAGTAACAACCATTAAGTGTTGTGAAGTTTTTAAAGTGAAGAGGAGTTCAAGACGTTGGAAAAAGAAAGGTCAAATGAGATGGAAGTGGCAAAGAAAGAGAATGAAGAAAGAAAAGAGAAGGAGAGCTAATAGATAAAAATGGCAACTAAAAAAGCAATGAAGAAAGCTAAACAATCTTGGATTCCAATGCACGCACCAGAATTCCTCAATAAAGCTTATTTGGGAGACACCCTTGCTAAAGGAGAAGAATCCTTACCAGGTAAGACTTTAACACTTAATATGTCTACTTTTACCAACGATATGAAGAAGCAAAACGCGGAAGTTAGCTTCGTTATAAAAAGCGTAGTAGATAAAAAAGCCTTGACAGACATGACTGGTATGAAACTTACAAATTCTTTTGTTAAGAGACTTGCTAGGAAAGGAAGGAGTAAAGTAGAAGATTCTTTCACGGTGAAGAGTCAAAACGGTAAGAATCTTAGGGTTAAGCCAGTTATAATAACTACTAATAAGACTACTAATTCTCTTAATAGCCGTATAAGGTTAGAGGCTAAGAGTTTAATAACTGAATATGTTTCTAAGCATAAAGACGAAGATATTTTTAGCGATATTATGAATCAGAAGATTCAGAAAGAGTTAAAACAAAGTCTCTCTAAGATTTATCCATTGAGAAATGTGGAGATTAGACAGATTAAAATCGTAAAATGATTAGTAGTTACGAGTATGATCTCGAGTTAGATAGGATGATTGATCTTATTAAGAAGAATGATGCTAAGACTGTTATGTTGCACTTGCCAGATGGTCTTAAGACTAGAGCTCCTGAGATTCAAAAGCACATATTAGATAATGTAGATGTTAATGTTTTGATATGGGCAGGGAGTAACTTCGGAGCTTGTGATTTACCAGTGGATGTCCAGAGAGCAGGTGTTGATTTGATTATTCACTTCGGACACAGCCCTTGGCTAAGTTAAAACATTTTTTTTAGTACAAACTTTTTTAAACAAAAGCAGTTTTTAACGTTCTTAATGGTTGAGTTAATTATTACTGAGAAACCAAGCGCTGCTAAGAAAATAGCAGAAGGATTAAGTTCTAAACCAGTTAGTAAAAAAGAAGGAAGCGTAACTTATTACGAATTAGAAAAAGACGGGAATAAAATATTAGTTGTTAGCGCCGTGGGGCATTTGTTTAGCGTGGCTGAGAAGAATAAGAGTTTTAAATATCCTAGTTTTGATATAGAATGGGTTCCTAGTAATAAGGTTAGTAAGAGCGCTAGTTATTCTAAGAAGTACCTGGATGTTATAAAAAAGATTTCTAAAAAAGCAGATTCTTTTACCGTTGCTTGTGATTATGACGTGGAAGGAGAGGTTATAGGTCTTAATGTTTTGAAATACGCATGTAAACAAAAAGACGGGAATAGGATGAAGTTCTCAACCCTTGTGAAAGAAGATGTTAGAAAGTCTTACGAAGCTAAGTACAGCAGTATTGATTGGGGACAAGCCAAAGCAGGCGAGACTAGGCATTTTCTTGATTGGCTATACGGTATTAATATTAGCCGTGCTTTGACAACCGCGGTTAAAACAGCAGGTAGTTTTAAAATTATGAGTAGTGGACGTGTTCAAGGACCAGCTCTTAAGATTATATACGATAGGGAGATGGAGATAAGAGCGTTCAAGCCCGAGCCATTCTGGGAGATACGCGCTTTGATGGAAGAAGATGTCGAATCTAAATACGTAGAAGGTAAGATTTGGGAGAAAGAAAAGGCTGAAAAGGTTTATGGCTTTGTTAAGGACGCAAAGGAAGGAGTGGTTAAGAGTATTGATGAGAAGGAGTTTAAACAAGCACCACCCGTGCCTTTCGACCTGGGAGGATTACAGGCTGAGGCTTATAAGGTTTTTAAGATGCCTCCTAAGAAGACTTTGCAGATTGCTCAGAATCTTTATCTTAAAGGACTTACTAGTTATCCTAGAACTTCAAGCCAGGTTCTTCCTCCGGAGATTAATTATAAGAAGATATTGTCGGGCTTGGCAGTTAATAATAATTATACTGAAAAAGCAAGTTTGTTGTTAAAAACTTCGTTGAGACCTAATAATGGTAAGAAGACAGATCCCGCACATCCCGCTATTTATCCTACGGGTCAGAGAGGTAGTGTTAGCGGTGATGATGCTAAGCTTTACGATCTTATTGTTAAGAGATTCATGGCTACTTTTGCTGAGTCAGCGGTTAGGGCTACTACTACAGTCATATTCGATATTAAGAGTTATGATTTTAAAGCCAGCGGGAGTAGGACTATTAAGAAAGGATGGCATGATTTTTACGAGCCATATGTTAAGTTGAAAGATCAGCTAATACCAAGTTGGAAGAAAGACGATAAGGTCGGGGTTAAAAAGACTTTTTTGGATGCTAAGGAAACCGAGCCTCCTAAGCGTTATACTCCTGCTAGTTTAATTAAGGAATTGGAAAAGAGAAACCTGGGTACTAAGGCTACTAGGGCTGATATAGTTGATTCTTTATTTAACAGAGGTTATTTGAATGCCAAGTCTATAGAAGCTACCGAGTTAGGTATTAAGTTGGTTAATATTCTGAAGAAGTACAGTCCGGAGATTGTGGATGAGGAGATGACTAGGCATTTTGAAGAGGAGATGGAGAAGATTCGTGAGAAGAAAGCCACTCCCGAGGAGGTTTTGAGTAAGGCTAAGGAGGAGTTGAGTAAGATTCTTGATAAGTTTAAGAAGCAGGAGAAGGAAATAGGCTCGGAATTAATAGATGCTACTAAGGAAACGAATGATGTTTTGACTACCGTTGGTAAGTGTGTTAATTGCGGAGAAGGTAACTTAAAGATTAGAAAAGGAAAGTTCGGTAGTTTCGTGGCTTGTGATAAGTACCCTGATTGTAAGACTACTTTCAGCCTTCCCAAAAATGTTTTGGTGAAGCCCACTGATAAAAAGTCAGCTAGTGGTTATCCTATGGTGGAGGTTATTAATAAAGGTAAAAGACCACAGCTGGTTAGTTTGAATCCTGAAGATAATATTCCTGAGGATAAGAAAGAATTGGTTAAGCGGTTAGAAGAGGAAGGCTATGTTGATAAAGAAAGTGGTATTGAGATGAAACTCCGCTATGGTTTTTTCGGGCCTTTTTTAGCTGCTAAGAATTATCCTAAGGAGAAGAAGATTTTGAATCTTGACCAAGTAAAGTGATTATTTTTTTAAGCTTATTTTAGCAAGTACATACTCGTGCATTCTTTTTAAGAAAGCTTGCTTGTCATCCATTTTCATAACGTCTCCGTATCCCATGCTGATGAGGTTGAAGCTGAAAGGAGTTGGAACGTCTGTGAATATTTCTTTTACTTGTATTTCATCGTTTGCTATTTTATTGATTACTTCCCTAGCATGCCTTATATCCATTAAGTCTTCTAATACTTCCCTTCTGGCTTCTCTTAATATTATGAAGTCTTTGTCTATTCTCTTAACCGCGCTTATTAGTAAACGGCTGTTTAGTTGTTGTCTTCCAACGCTTTTGCTTCTTCCTTTGTAGCTTCTTAGTATCATTAATGCTCGGGCTGCGCAATGCCTGAATCTTCTTTTCAAAACCTCTGTTTTGTCAAGGGCGTACTTCATTAATTCATCTAAGTCTTCAGTTTGTAATATTTTCAAAGCCCTGCTTATCTGAACAGGCTGACTCCGAGGTACGACTAAGTAGAATCCAGTATCTGTTATATTTAGTTCTACGTCTTTTCCTTGTATCTTGCTGATTATATAAGCTAATGCTCTGCTTAATACGTCGTTGGTTCTTCTTCCATACAGTGAATGGAATATTATGTACTTGTTAGTTCCTTCCTCGTATTGTTCAACCACTAATTTTTTGTCATGAGGAATTTCGCTGTAGAGGTATTGTTCTTTGAAGTATTCGTATATGCTGTTAGCTCCGTGTTTGTCTACGTAGAGATAATTGTTTATGAATTCTAAAATGTCATTTTTGTCCATGTCTGCTTTGAATTTTTCTTCCATGAATCTTCTGAATATTTGTATTTCCATGGCTAAGTCATAGCTTAATGGGAGCATTTCTGAAAACCAACTAGGGACAGTGGGTGGTCTGTTGACACTTCCTTTTACTTGGACAGTCATGCCTTGGGCGTAGCGGAATTCGTAAGTTTGACCTCCTAGTACGAATACGTCTCCTTTTCTTAGTTTTTCTAAGAAGGGTTCGGCTATGCTTCCGATGTATTGCTGGCCCATTTTAACCCTTACGTTGGTCTCGTCAGGTATGGTGCCTACGTTGGTCATGTATATTACTCTTGCGAGTTTTCCTCTTTTTCCTATTATTCGGTTATCTCTCCATATCTTTGCATAGACGTTTCTTTCTTCTAGAGATGTGTATTCTCCCGCTAAGTATTTTAGAGTTTCTTCATAGTCTTCACGAGGAAGATCTTTGTAACAGTAACTTTTTCTTATCAAATCATATAATTGATTTTCGTCTTGTTGAGATTCTATTGCCATGCCATAGATTGTCTGGCTGAGGACGTCAAAGACATTGCTTGGTATTTGTATCTTGTCTATTTTTTTATCCATAGCTGCTTTTAATAAGACGCTGCATTCTAGTAAGTCGTCTCTGTCCATTACGATTATTCTGCCCGTGCTTTCTTGTTCTAATTTATGACCGCTACGACCTATTCTTTGTAATGCTCTTGCTACGCTTTTAGGGCTTCCTAGTAAAACTACCAAGTCTATACTTCCTATGTCTATTCCTAGTTCTAAAGAAGTGCTGCTAACCACAGCTTTTAATTTGCCTTGTTTTAACATGTTTTCTACTTTTAATCTATGTTCATAACTTAGCGAGCCGTGATGAGCGTCTATATAGTGACCAGTGCCGCCATCTTCGTTTATTTTCATGTAGTTCTTCGGGTATTTGTCTTTTAGATTATGAACTACTCTTTCAGTGGCTCCTCTTGTGTTAGTGAATACGAGTGTTGTTTTGTGTTTTTGTATTAAGTCGTTTAATAGAGTGTATGTTTTTTGTTGTATTTCACTAAATCCGCTGTCTATTAGGTTATTGACAGGGCTTAGTACTTTTAAATCGTGTTTTTTTATGTAGTTGACATCTATTATTTTACAAGGACGATATTCATTTTTTTCAGGGTTTTCTAATCCAACCATGAATTTCGCAACTTCTTCTAAAGGGCTGACCGTGGCACTTAGTCCTATTCTTGTAAAGTTAGCTATTCTTTCTAGTCTCTCCATGGTTAGAGAGTGCATGACTCCTCTTTTGCTGTCTGCCAGGCTGTGTATTTCGTCTGTTATTAACCATTTGACACTGGCTAGTTTTTCTTTGAATTTGGGAGTTGTTAGCATTATTGCAAGGCTTTCAGGAGTTGTTATTAGGATATGAGGGGGCTTCCTGGCCATTTTGCTTCTTTCGCTGGCTTTGGTATCTCCGCTTCTAGTCATTACTCTTATATCGAGTTTTTCTTTTAGCTTCTTTTTGTATTTGGAGTTGTATATTTCTTTGATCTCGTCTAGTGGTTCTTCTAAGTTTTTTTTGATGTCATTACCTAATGCTTTTAGTGGACTTACATATATACAGTATACTTTGTCTTCTAATTCTTTTTTTGCGAAGAGTGTTGTTAATTCATTTAGTATGGCTGTGAATGCACTTAGTGTTTTTCCACTACCGGTTGGGCTGCTTATTAGGCTATTTGTATAATTATGAATGTTTACTATAGAATACTTCTGAGGCGGGCTGAATTCTTTGTATTTTCCTAGCCACCAGTCTTTTATTAAAGGGTTGAAAGTATTTAGTATTTCAGAGTCTTCAAAGTGCTTTTCTTGTTTTTCTATAGGCATTGAAAATAGGATAAAGATATATTTTATAAAGTTAATCCAAGAGGCCTAAGGGTTTTTTGTATTTGTCGTTTACAGAGTCAGATAAGGAGTATTCTAAACTGTCTATTTCATGACTATTATAATAATTCCACGGCGATAGGAATATATTTCCTTGTTTTTCTAAAACATTTAATTTGTTTACTAATCCTTTTGTAACGTCTTGTTTGATTACGAATCCATTCGTGAATTTTTTTATTTCGTCTTGACTGGCGATGTTGTCTAAAGCCATTTCTAAGGGCTTGTTGGGGAATATGGTTTCGTAGTCAAGAACCAACCTATTTATTAAAAAATTGTAAGATGTAGAGCTTAATAATAGTGAATTGTTAGGATTTAGCCAAAAGTGTTTAGCAAATGTTTTATTAGCATTTGAGAGCATGTAACCCCCTATTTTTTCAAATCCGCTGTCTATAATTATTTTTTGAAATTCTTCTTCAGACATGAAATGGTAAGTATCATTATTTTCTTTGAAATAAATGTTCATTTCACGATCTAATTTAGGAAGTAAGATGTTCTTTTTGTTATCAGTTAGTTTTAAAATTTCAGATACTTTATCATAATCCGGATATCTACATAGTATTTTTTCTAATAATCTTATTTTGTAATCATCAGAAGATTCTTCTTTTTCAGGGATTACTTCTTCACTCCTACCATAAGGATAGAGTTCTTCCATGTTTTTAAATAATTCTTTCATTTTTTCAAATTAATTTTTTTATTTCTTTTAACTTGCCAAAGTTTAAAGGTTCATCCGCTACTACAGTAATTTCAAAGTCATTAATATTTTTTATGTAAGGGCTCATAAGTTTTTGTTTTAGTATGTCTGTTCCCTCTGTTAATTCGTGCATAGAAGGCATTACTAAGACTGTTTTGTCTTCGTATGTTCCTTTTAAAAAGCATTTGTATGTTTCTTGTCTTCCTCCTTCTTGTAAGCTAATAGCAGGGTGATCGTGTCCTATTATTATTGTATGGATATTTTCTTTTTTTATTATTTTATCACCGTGAGTTATTAAATAACTGTCTATTACATAATGGTCTTTTAAAAGTATTTTTTGTTTATCCGTTATTATTTTTAGTAGTTTATCGTGATTGCCTTCTAATATTATTAGTTCTGCTTTTTCATTTAGTAATTTTATGTATTCTTCTGTTTGTTTCCATTCTTGTTTGTTTATTTTTCCGAATTCGTGTTTTACATCTCCGTTGAGTATTATTTTTTCAGGATTTGTTTTTTTTATGTATTCGAGAGTGGTTTTTTTAAGGTCTTCGTGTTGAAACCGAGGTATTAAAAATCCGTTTTGATTCATAGCTCTTTCTAAGCCTATATGAGTATCTCCTAATATTAGTGTTTTTGATTTTTTTAAGAAAACAGCTTTTCCTATTAGGATTAAGTCTTCCATTTTGGTTTCTTTTTAAGAAGTTGCTTTTTCTTTTTCTAGTTCTTCAAGTCTTTTTCTTAAGAATTCAATTGTTCTTTCGTTGTTTTGCTGATGCATTATTTCGCCACATTCAGGGCATTTGAAGTTGGATTCCATGGCGTGGTCGAAATCCATACGTGTGCAGGCGTTTCTGCACAAGAAGAAGTCGTTTTGTTCTTCACGTTTCAGTCTTTCCCTCAGTTTTTCTATTTTTTCTTCTTGTAGTCTCTTATCGAGGTGAGGTATCATTTCTTCTTTTAGATCCCAGTAACAAATGTACCATCCTTTTATTTTGTCTTTTTTTCTTATAAAATTAGCTATGTTGTGCTCCAAGAGTTTGTATAGTAAGAATCTTGTTTTGTGTATTTCTAACTCTAGTTCTTCTGCTATGATGAATTCTGAAATTTTGTTTTTTCCTCTTAGGTAAAAAACTATGTCTACTGCTTCTTCTCCAACTAGCTCCGTTACTACTTTTTTTAGTGTTTCCTTATCAACTTTCATTTTTTAAAGGGATTATTTTATCGTAATTTTGAGTATTTAAATGTATCTTTTTTTTAATCAATATTTCGTCTAAAAAGACTATTTACCATTAACAAGTAATGAAATATTTAAATTTTTCTATTTTTCAGTGCTAACGAAAAGCGCCTAACGTAGTCTGGTGCTTAACCGAACTCAGAACCTTGCTATTATAAAACAAGTGATCAACAACAAGAGAAAGATTATTTGATATAAATAATTTTGCTTCTTTTTCCAAATTATCTATATCATTAAACTTGAAAACTTCAGAATCAAGCGTTTTCCTAACCGCTTCCCTAACAACCCAAACACCAAGGCTGAATTTATAATAATCACGAATATCACGAATCACTAAAGCCTTAGCACTTATATTTTCACGCTTTAAATACTCTAAAACGGCCAATTTAGCCGCGTAATAACCACCAGTGGTGTTTTTAGCATAGTTTTTTCTTCCAAAGCTAGATTCATAATCTTTTATTACCTCCCCACCATAATATTCAATAAATTCAAATTCCCAAGCCCCACTAAACAAAAATATATACAAATCATTACCTAAATAAGAATTCTTGAAAAATAAAACCTCAGACGGAGAGTCAAAATCCAACTTTTTTTTAATATTAAGACCTAAAGTATCATCAACAGCAGTAACACTCCAACGACTAGGAACTAATTTCCTCTCAGTTTTTAAACCAAGATTACTAGTACTGAATAACTGACTCATATAATCAATATCAAAACCCCTTTTGTATAACTTAGAAAGACCCTCAGAAGCATTCAAATCATCACTCACAACTTTATCAACGTAACCAGGAACTTTAAAGTTCTCAGTCAACCTAAAATTCTTTAAACGAACCATAGGACCATGAGGCAATAACTCGTTAGGCTTGCTGAAAGGACCAGAATAAGAACTTAATTCCAACTCAGACCTCACAGGATTATAAGACAAACCAGCCTCTCTAATTTTTTCAATAAAACCCCTATGGGATTTAATAGAGACTTTACTAGAAGCATTAAGAATAGAACGCCTAGCCCTAACAATACTACTAAAATCAGTCTTGTTTTTCAAGAAAAAACCAGAATCAAGCTTTTTATCATACTTATTAGATAACAAACCACTATTAACAAGCGGATAATTCTTACTACCTATAATGATACCATGAATATTACCATCCCAAGACATTAAAAAAAGTAATTAAAGCAGATTTATATAAGTAATTAAAAAAAAGAATAAACTTTAAATAAAGAACAAGACATAAAGAAAAGATAATGAAAAAAAGAGGTCAAATAGCAACAGAATACCTTTATGTTTATGGCTGGGCCATATTCACAATAATGATAGT
>CAZAFP010000012.1:0-10944 GCA_964484835.1 uncultured Methanosarcinales archaeon | reverse complement strand
TTTTTTCGTTTTTATTGTCTTTATACTTGACACTCTCTAAAAACTCTATTATATCCTTCTCATAAAATCTTGATAAATCGTTATTATAGTTCATTTAAAGCCTTCTCCTTATATTCTTTCCAGAGTTTGTCTATATCTTTCAAATCTCTGCTCTCAGCTTGTTTGTAAAAGAAATCTTTCTTTTCTTCTAATAATTGGATTATGTATTGTTTCCAATCATATTCCTTTATTTTTTTATCATCATCAAATTCTTGAGAATATTCCCTCTCTTTAAATGAGTATAATTTGTCTTTATCTTCTTTTAAATATATGTAAGGCGTTGTGAATTTATATTCTATAGACAGAATGTCTTCTTCCATTAAGAAACCCGCCCATTTTTCTACGACTGAGACTGTCGTCTTAAGTTCTTTAGCCACGGTTTTTATATCAGTAGGTCCTCTTTTTTTAAGCAGTTTAAGTAAAGAATCTACTTCAGTCTCTACCATGTTAGAACTAAAATCCATTCAGCAAACTCACCTCTTTAGTTTAATATCGACATAGTATTATATAAAGTTTTTCTTATGAACAAGAAGATGCGAGAGTATAATGAGTTTCAGTCATGTTTATGTAATTTGCAAAGTCTTGAGTTATTACCATTTTATCCAATCCTCTGTCTTGATCTGTTTCGTTTACACCCATAACTAATCTTCTCCCTGGATTCATAGAGTTACTGAAAAAATTTATTTTTACAAAGTCATCTTCTGGACAATCCTGGCTGAAATGGATAAAGTCCATACTCGAATAATTCTCAGTTCTTATTAAGGATACTATACCATTTTCATCAGGCGAGTTGTTACCTTCCATTCTTTGTAAAAAACTAGGAGCATTAGGATAAGCAATATATAATCTGAGACCCTCGTCTTCTTTTTCTTTTAATTCACGGTGAATAGTTGAAAGCCTTGATATAAACTCTCTCTTTGTGAAGTTACCACCCTCTGTGTAGAAATTTAAGTCATACCTGCTGGAAATAATACTGTTTTCGTTGTTCATTGTATAAACAGGGTCGTTTAATCCTTCTATAGGTATGAGAACCTCTAAGGATTCCGTGACGTTCCAAGTAGCATAAGGATCACTAACGTAAAAATTAAAGGTTGAATTAATACTGATATACCAAGGATTATCCTGATAAACTTCCATGTCTAAAACAGTTGTATTAAGAGGAATTCCAAGACCGTCAAATACGAATTCATCCCATTCTTTTAGAGAAGAATTTAAACTACTTCCACAGTAAGAAGTTTCTTCCATCAAACAATTCTTTAATTCCTCGCCAAAATCATCAACATAGCTTTGATCAGATACATGCTCTGCGGTTTTGTTCAAGGCTTTCCAACCTTCATAAACAAATCTCCTTTCTATGAAACTTTCCACGTTGTTTAAGAAATCGTTAGTCCTGGATATATGAGTGTTTATACTAAAATACTCCTCGTCCAAACTAGGCTCTTGCCAAATGGAAAAGAAAGTGATGAGTACACCACCTATTATTATGGCAGTCATAGTCATTAAAACTCCTTTTTTATTCAGTACCATATGCTCACCTTTGTAATGTTAGGACCGTGAAGTTCGTCTTCATAAACAAAATAAGTCATTATGCTTTCGCTTAAGTTAATCTCAGGATCATAACCTAAATCAGATTTAAAAACCGTAGAGTCATCAATAGAATAAGAAATACCGAAAGCATCCGATACTAATAAATCACTTAAATTTTGGACAAAGCTTTCAGCATTACCTTCTTGTTCATGAAGATATAATATTTTCTCGTGAATTTTCAAATCAGCTTGTTCAGAATCCCCAGGAGGACGCGTTGCTACAAAGGTATCTATATTACCCATATCAGTATAACGTATGTAATCCGAATATTGATTAATCTGAAAAGAAACATCAGAAGTAGTTGGCTGATTAACAAAAAAAGAAGAAACTAATATAGCCGTCATAGTAAGAACTAAAGCAGCTATCATAGTATCTGTAGTGAAAAATAAAACACCTCTTTTATTCATAATCATAGTAATAAAAACTCTAACATAAAAATATTTCTAAAAAATAAGGATTTTATTCTTCGTAAACGATAATCTTAACAGTTACAGGCTCGTCATCAAGTACTCTTCTGTATTCTCTTGTTAATAAGCTGCTTACATCGTCCGCATTCAAGTTAAATTCAGGACTGAACTTGTATTCGAATTCTCCAGTACAGCAAGTTACGCCTTTAACGTGAGTGCTGTTCTCCCTGCCAATGACTTCAAAACTTCCTTGTTCTACCCCGTCACAAACATCAACAGCATGATAATCTTCTTCTTGAAAAGTAGTATTTTGATACTCACAACCATTTCTTCCATCACAGTCACTTCTACAAATATCCACGCCGTATTCATTAGGAAGTGTACAGTCAGGGCCACACTCTGCTTCTTCCAAGGCACAGTCGACTACGTTACTTCCTCTTTGTAATTCTACAGGCTGGTCTTGAATAGGATAGTATCTGTCATATCCACAGCTGAAATTCAGATTTCCTCTTACCGAGTCAAATTCATAACTGCCATCAGAGTCTGATTCTCCTGATGAATAAACTTCTGGGTTAATCTCGGTGCTAATCAATACAGGAGCTCCTTCTAAAGGTTCGTCTGTAGCGTTATCATAAGCATATCCTTTAAGAGTTGTTTTACAGTCAGGATCTATACAATAACCACAGCTAGGAGTTCTGGGTACATCATTACAGACTGCTCTATAATAAAGATCTTTATCTTCATCATCTACGTTAGAATTACAGTCTAAACCAGAAGAACTCCACAAATCATCGTCTGCCGATTCTTCTATATATACACAGTTACCTCCTATTTCTTGACAAGCAGTATTCCCGTCTTCAAAATTATAAGAGTGATTTGTAAAGCCACTAGGTCTATCACCTACAGGAGGTTTTAAAAGCATATAAACCTCTTCTAATAACTCGCCACTGGTGAAATCTTCAGGGCAAACACCGTCATCTTCACCACAGACGAAACAATCTTCACAAAGCTCTACAGCACCATAACCCTCTTGTGTAATTGAAACGCCACAATAACCCTTTCCATCCGGGTCACATCCTGATTGTGCTTGAACGTGAAATAATACTAATATGAAAGCTGCGAAAAATAATATTGTTTTTTTCATTAAACAAAGTAATTGAAATAAGGTATATATAAATCTTTTCTTAAATAATGGAAAATTAATATAAAACCCCTATGAATAACTAAAAAGATTAATGGCCGATAACGAACAAAAAATTAAGGAATTGGAAGAAAGGATTGCAAATACTCCTTATAATAAAGCAACTCAGAAAGCTATAGGACAGTATAAGGCTCAGATTGCTAAGTTGAAGGAGAAGCAAAGCGGCGGAAGCGGTGGTAAGAGTGAAGGTTATGCAGTTAGGAAGACAGGAGACGGAACTGCTGCATTGTTAGGGTTTCCCAGTGTTGGGAAGAGTACTTTGTTGAATAAATTGACTGATGCCGAGTCAGCCGTTGGGCATTATGCTTTCACAACTCTTTCTGTAATACCAGGTGTGATGGATTATAAAAGTGCTAAGATACAAGTTTTGGATGTTCCTGGAATAGTTCATGGCGCGGCCAGCGGCAAGGGTAGGGGTGGAGAAGTTCTTAGTGTTTTAAGATCTGCTGATTTGATTATTATATTGTTGGATGTTAACCATCCTGATCATTATGAAGCTTTGCTTAAAGAAGTTAGGGAAGCAGGTATTCGTTTGGATACTAAGAAGCCGGATGTTCAGATAAAAAAGACCGGCAAGGATGGTATTAAGATTAATACGACTGTCAAGTTAGATATGGATGAAGAGACGATAACTTCAGTTCTTAAAACTTTTAGGATTAATAATGCTGATGTTCTCATACGTTCTAAAATAAATGTCGATGAATTAATAGATTGTATAGAGGATAATAAGGTTTATCTTCCTAGTTTAGTTGTTCTTAATAAGATAGATATGGTTTCCGAGGATGATTTGAGGAAGATAGAGGAAAAGATAAAGCCCGATATTAAGATTAGTGCTGAGAAACAGAATGATTTGGGTGATTTGAAAGAAGCCATATTTGAAAAGTTAGATCTTATTCGTATATACATGAAAGAGCCTAACAAAGATGCGGATTTGGAGGAGCCTTTGATTATAAAGAGAGATTCTAGCGTCAGAGATGTTTGTAGAAAACTCCATAAGGACTTTGAGGAAAAGTTCAGGTTTTGTAGGATTTGGGGAGAATCGGCTAAGTTCCCAGGTCAGAGGCAGAGTCTTAAGCATGTTTTGAAAGATAAGGACGTTTTAGAGTTGCACATAGAATAAAAAAGTATTTAAAAAGGAATTACAAAGTATGTTTTTAAGATGGATTTTAATCAGATAGATAAGGAATTTCAAAAATTACTGAAGGGAGTTCAGGAGTATTTTTTACAGTTAGAAATTTACGGAATGGTCGGTTGGGGATTAATAGGCTTAAGTGTTATTCTTATGATAATAGCCATCATATTATGAAAAAAACAATAATCTTAAATAGATAAAGGTTTAAGGTCTGTATTATGGGTCAGCAAGAAGTGTATGATTTTTTATGTAAAAACCCTGATAAGTGGTTTACATCAAGAGATATTAGTGAAGAATTAGGAGTTAGTATAGGAAGTGTTACTATGTCTTTGAAGAAATTAAGAAAGACTAACATGATCCAGTACAAAAATTCTGGTAAGAGAAATACTTACTGGTATAAAGCAGACGGCTAGAAACTTTTATATAATATTATCTCGATACTGTTTTTTTATGATAAAGATTACTTTTCCAGACGGAACTAAAAAGGATTTTAAAAAAGGAGTTACTGGTAAGGACGTCGCACTTTCTATAAGCGAAGGATTGGCGAGACAAGCCGTAGCGATAAAATATAACGAAGAATTGTTAGATTTAGATATTCCTTTAAATGAAGATGGCGATATACAAATAATTACTTTTAAAGATCCCGAGGGTAAAGAAGTTTTTTGGCATAGTAGTGCTCATTTAATGGCGCAAGCCGTATTAAGAGTGTTTCCCGAGTCTAAGTTGACAATAGGACCTGCTATAGATAAAGGTTTTTACTACGACATAGACCATCCGCCTTTTAAAGAAGAAGATTTGGTTAAAATAGAAGCTGAGATGAAGAAGATTGTTAAAGAAAATCATCCTGTTGTTAGAGAGGAAGTTAGCTTGAAGAAAGCTAAAGAAATTTTTAAAGATAATAAGTATAAATTGGAAATTTTAAAGGATAAAAATGCTTTTTCTGAAGTTGATAAGGAAAAGATTACTGTTTATAGACAAGGAGAGTTTGTGGATTTGTGTAAAGGACCTCATGTTCCGAGAACTGGCATGATTAAAGCTTTCAAATTGACTAAGATAAGCGGGGCTTATTGGAGAGGAGATTCTAAGAATAAACAATTGCAAAGAATCTACGGAATTAGTTATCCTGATAAGAAACAGTTAAAGAAGTATTTGCATATGATCGAGGAAGCTGAGAAGAGAGATCATAGAAAGCTTATGAAGGAGTTAGATCTTATTATGCTTCACGAGTATTCTCCTGGTTCTCCTTTCTTTTTAGAAAAAGGAACTGTTATTTATAACGAATTAATAAATTTAGTTAAAGAAGAATATGCAAAAAGGAATTATAATGAAGTTATAACCCCTCAGATTTTTAATAAGAAGTTGTGGGAGATGTCAGGTCATTGGCAACACTATCAAGAAGATATGTTTACTTTGAAAGTCGAAGGTCAAGATAGTGGAATAAAACCTATGAATTGTCCAAGTCATTGTTTGATTTATAAAAGAAGTACTAAAAGTTATAAAGATCTTCCTTTAAGGATAGCGGACTTCGGAGTATTGCATAGAAATGAATTATCAGGTACCTTATCTGGTTTGACTAGGGTGCGGAAATTTTCTCAAGATGACGCGCATATTTTTTGTACTTTGGAACAGGTAGAAAAAGAAATTATCGATGTTTTGAATTTCATACATTACCTATGGGAAGACGTATTCGGGATTAAGTTGGAATATTATTTGTCTACCAAGCCTGAAAAAGCACTAGGGGATGTTAAGATATGGGATGAGGCCGAGGAGATATTACATAAGGCTTTGCAGAAAACCGAGACGCCTTATAAGCTAAAAGAAGGAGACGGAGCTTTTTACGGTCCTAAGATAGATATTGATTTGGAAGACGCTCTGGGTAGGAAGTGGCAGTGCCCTACGATACAGTTAGATTTTAATCTGCCTGAGAGGTTTGATTTGACTTATGAAGGAAGAGATGGTAAAAAGTACAGGCCTGTTATGATACACAGAGCTGTTTTTGGCAGCTTGGAAAGGTTTATAGGAATATTAATAGAGCATTACGCTGGGAAGTTCCCATTGTGGTTAAGTCCTGTTCAGGTTAAGATTTTGACTATTGCCGATCGTCATAATGACGCGGCTAATCATTTGTTGAATGTTTTGAAAGAACAAGGCGTTAGGGCTGAGACTAATTTCAAGCAAGACACTATGAATAAAAAGATAAGAGAGGCTCAGTTAGAAAAAGTTAATTATATAGTCGTGATTGGTGATAAAGAAGCGGATAACGGAACAGTTAATGTTAGGACTAGGGACGGAGATGTTCTTGGAGAGCTTAAAATAAGTGATTTCGTGGATAAATTGAAAAAAGAAATAAAAGATAAAAAATGTCATTAAAAGCCATTGTGTTATCTTCGTTAATAGCGATGAATCCAGTCTTGGATGATCTGGCTGATTCTTTAAGAGCGAGAGGTATTTCTGAGAAAAAAATTGAGAAGTTCGTAGAAAATAATGATTTTGAAGTAGATCCCCGTATTAAGGGTTTTTTTGAGAGTAATCCTGAGAAGGATTCTGATGAGGGAAAGATTACTTATGAAGAATATAGAGATATACTAGGCTTGGATAGGTTGATTACTATGATTCCTGGTTATGTTGAGCAAAACAAAGAAGACTTGTTGGAAGCACAAAAGAAATACGGCGTAGATCATAGGTATATAGCAGCTATAAAAGGTGTCGAGTCTAGATTTGGGGACAACACTGGATATTTCAATCTTATAAACAGTTTGTATTCTCAATTTAATATGGAAAGTAGAAGAGGATTTGCTAGTGACCATATGGCATCTCTTTTGAGATTTTCTGAGAAAAAAGACATACCTTTAGAAAAATTAGACAAACTTAAAAGTAGTTATGCAGGCGCGGCAGGACAAGGCCAGTTTTTACCCAGATCTTTAGAGTCTAAGTTTGTAAAAGTGGATGATGATTTATTTACTGATAGGAATTTTATATTTAGCATAGCTAACTACTTATCTAATAATAGAGCTAATCATCCTGTGACAGGCGAGCCTCTGAGATGGGACCCGGATCTTAACAATGAAGAACTAGCTGTTCGCGTTGGAAATTACTATGCAATATGGGGTTATAATAGAAACGTGAATTATGTGAAGGCCGTGCATGAGTTGGCAAATGCTTTAGAATACAAAGGCAAATAAAAAAAAAAGATTTATTTATCGTCGGATTCATCAAAAGCTCTTTCGTAAGCCTCGTCTCCTTCTTTAGATTCTTCTTTCTTTTCTTTTTCTTCGTCGTAACCCATCATAAAAGCTTCTTCTTCAGGAGACATCTCGTCATTATCGACTAAATCTTCTCTACCTTCTCCGCTATAAACTTCTTCTAAATCGTTTTCTTCTTCATAGTTTTCATCTTCCATAAATTCATTTTTTACAAGATGAGTTTAAATATTTTTCCATGATTTAAAGCAATATTTTTATATACGACCCTCGTTATTAATAACATGAGGTTTGTTAAAATAACTATTATAAGTGGTGGGAAGCCTGGCAATCATAACCTAAATGATTTGTTGCAATGGTTCGGCGCAAGCCTCGGACTTTTCAACGTTCGAGACAGAGATAGTAGTTGTTTTAGGATATTTATAATCTTAGTCAGGGATTTGAAAGAAGGCTCTAAAGGGTTGACCAGTGATGAGATAGCCGAGTTAACAGGACTTACTAGAGGAACTGTCGTTCATCACTTGAATAAGTTAATGGAATCAGGCTTGATAATAAGCGCTGGGGGGAAATATTACTTAAAGGTTAATAATTTAGAAGAGTTAGTGGATGATGTCGAAAGCAATGTTTTAAAAACACTAGCTAAGTTACGAAGAATAGGAAAGGAAATAGACAGTATACTAGGATTATGATGTTAGTTAAGAAAGAAGCAATAACGGATCCTTCCAAAGGTAAAAAGCCAGAGGATAGGACTACAGAAGAATTACTTAATAAAGGAATACTCATAATAGATAAACCCCCCGGGCCTACTAGTCATCAGACAGTCGATTATCTTAAGAGAATACTCGGGATTAAAAAAGCAGGCCATACAGGGACTTTAGACCCCGGAGTTACAGGAGTTTTGCCAATAGCACTGAATAAAGCCACTAGGATAACACATTCTTTATTAACGGCAGGGAAAGAATATGTTTGTTTAATGCACCTGCACAAAGACGTCGGGGAAGAAATAGACCAGGTTTTTGATAAGTTCAGAGGAGAAATCTCACAATTACCGCCTAAGAAATCTGCTGTTAAGAGAAGACTAAGGAAGAGAAATATTTATTCTTTTGAAGTTCTTGACAGAGAAGGACAAGACATACTGGTGAGGGTCGGCTGTGAAGCAGGCACTTACATAAGAAAGTTAGTCCACGACATAGGCGTCGAAGCAGGTACGGGCGCGCATATGTCCGAATTAAGACGAACCCGAGCAGGTCCTTTTAAAGAAGAACAAGCCTTAACACTGCATGAAGCCAGCGACTTATTCCATTTCTATAAAGAGAAAAAAAGTGATGAATTAAGAAAATACTTAATACCTATAGAAGAAGGCGTCAGCCATCTTAAAAAAATGATAATACATGATTCAGCAGTTAGTAGTTTATGTCAAGGAGCTTATCTTAAAGTACCAGGAATACTTCAATTAGACGAAGATATTAAAAAAGATGATTTGGTGAGTGTCTTCACACTAAAAGGAGAGTTAGTATTGACTGGAAACGCACTTATGAATTCTCAAGAAATTATGAATAATGAGAAAGGAACGGCTGTCAAAACAAGCCAGGTATTCATGGAAACAGGAATTTATTAATCAACCGTGAACAAATGATTATCACTTACTTTGAAAACGCCGATCCTAGCACCCGCGTCCAACCAAGCATGAGCATAATTTAAAGCCCCGAAAGCCCTAACAAAATCACCTTTTTCTTTAAAAAAAGTAGCGTCGTTAAAATAATTAAAAGCCATACTATAATAATCCCTTGCTATCTCCTTACGAGACTCTTCCCATTGATTATCCTCTACCATCTTCAAAGCCTTGCTAGTGACGTCGAAGTACTTGTCTAAAATCTCATCAGTTATTTGTTTCACAAAAAAAAGAAAATACAAAAAATTATATAAATATAACCCCCCATACACTAATAATAATGGCAAAAAAAAGTTTCCCCGAAGATTATTACGAATACGACAACTTCAATTATAAGAAATACATAAAACAAGTCCCTAAAGACCTAAGCCACGGCTACGTGGAAAACCCAAGGAATTTACTAGAGAGAATACGCGGTAAAGAATACAAGAAAGTAGTAATGTGCGGAATGGGAGGAAGCGGAATAGCCAGCGACTTACTAAGCCTTTATTTAGAAGAAGAACTGGAGATAATAAGCGTTAAAGACTACAAACTACCAAGCACTGTTTCTGATAAAGACCTCGTAATAATAAGCAGTTACTCAGGAAATACTGAGGAAGCAATATCATGCTATAGAGAAGCAAGAAGGCTGAACGCAACCACGTTAATAGTCTGTAGCGGAGGAAAACTAGCGAGCTACGCAGACCAAACTAACACGCCACTTATTAAACTACCACAAGGCTACCAACCCAGAGCAGCACTAGCATACTCATTCACACTCTTCCTGAGAATATTCGAAGAATTAAGCCTTATTAAAAAGAAAGAAAAAGACGTGGAAGAAGTTGTGAATTACCTAGGGAAACAAAGCTTTGAAAAAGTAGCAATAGACTTATCCGAGAAACTAGTAAATAAAACACCACTGATATACACTAGTACGAAATACTCCCCTATAGGATTCAGATGGAAAACACAAATAAACGAGAATGCCAAAGTATTATCTTTTAACTCAATAATACCAGAACTAAACCATAACGAAATAAACGGCTACGTAAACACAAGAGAAGGATTCCACGTTATATTCCTAACTTTCACCAACGATTTCTACAGAAACAAGAAAAGAACAGAAGTAACCAAGAAGAAAATAACCCGGAGAGGAATAACATCAACCGAACTAGAAATAAAAGGAAATAACCTGGTAAATATATTCAGCGCGATACTACTAGGAGACTGGCTAAGCTACTACCTAGCACTACGCCTAGAAACGAATCCCTGGCCAGTAGACTTCATAGAAGATTTCAAAAAAGACCTAGGACCATTTGTATAATTTCTGAAAACCTTTTTAAACCACTGAAAAAAACCATTTTTATAATGGCCAGACTCGTCAAAGGAAGCAAACCACCCACTTGTATAATATGCGGAGAACAAGCCTCGAGCAAGAACAAACAAGGACTAAGCACGTGCTCAATACACAAAGAAGAAGAACTGAAAAACTTGAAATGCGCATGCGGAGACTACCTCGATATTATGACAGGTAAATACGGAGCATACTTCAGATGCCTAAACTGCGGAAATATAAACCTGAATAAAGGCCTGGACATGAACGACTACCCCTTGAAGAGCATAAAAGACTTATGAAATAAGACGAATAAATCAAACGCCCGATTAGTGTAGTGGATATCACGCAACCCTGCGGAGGTTGAAACCCGAGTTCAAGTCTCGGATCGGGC
>CAZAFP010000011.1:0-11204 GCA_964484835.1 uncultured Methanosarcinales archaeon | reverse complement strand
TAGCAACTGTATGTCTTTCCAAGCCTAGTTCTTCAGCTACTTGGTTTATCGTTTTTGGTTTTTTTAAAACGCTTGTTATGTTCATAAGAGTGGGGGTAAAGAGGAATAACTTATAAACCTTTTCCCAATGGTAACCATTAACATATTTACTTCTTAGTAACAACATTTTTATATTGGTTTGTCTTTCCCAAGTAGCATGTTAAAACATGAAGAGTTATACAATTCGTTAACAAATATGATGGAAGGGAAGTATGAACCCTTAACGTTGCAATACAAAAATGACTTAATAGGTGTTAAATTATTGGGCGATGGACAAGCAGAAGTACTAGGTTCTTACGATCAAAATTCAAGGACTTTAAAACCAACATCAGAAAAAGACAGATCCAGTATAGAAAAGATTTTATTATCTGTAGGTGCATCAAAACACGATGGTGTAACGCATAACGAAAAAACTATAAAATTAGACGATCTCTAAAATAATAATTATGGATGTATACAAATCTTTAGATGAAGCCCTTAATCACATAGGGAATGAAAACGGCAGTTACAAAGAAGCAATTATTAAACACGACAAAGAAAATTTTTTCTTACAAGACTCTTATATCATATTAGACAAAGAAGTAAAAAACGAATTAGTACAACGAAGTGTGGATGGCGAAACAAGTTACTTAATAAGAAATATATTATCTGAAATAACAACCAACGCTTATAGACATGGTGTTTTAAAATATCTAAAAGAATCTATGTTGAGTATGGCATACTTCAGTAATAAAGGAGTATTATTAGGAACTCAACAAAACAAATCTTTCTTAACAAACCATCAAATAAGTGTTTTAGAACAAGGCAGGTTCATTCCTTCAACAAACAAAGATCCTCGGGGGCGACTTTTAAGTTCTAACCAAGGAACAAAAGTTATTGTAGACAACGCAGATGGCTTATTAATAGATAAAGAAAATAAATCTTTATACGTATCCAAATTATTTTAACAATTCAATCTAAGAATTGTTTTAAATCAGGTTTTCTATAGTTTTCAGATTTTAAAACCTTGCCATCTTCTCTCAGTATCGGCTTTCCATTCTCATCCAACTTAGACATATTACTACTATGTATTTCTTCAAAAGCATCATCGAACAATTTCTGAAATCCAAACTCTACCACAGTCCCTGACAAAATGTATTGTATATCTACTAGCGCATCTAAAACACCTACTTTATCATCTTCCTCTAAAGCCTCTTTTAATTCATCGACTTCTTCTTTTAAAAGCCTAACTCTCAATTTCTTACTCTCTTCAGATTCAAAACCAGGCTCTTCCCTAACAGGCCTCTTAAAAGCTCTATGGAATTCCTCAACTTTCTTGTTATAATCCATACTAAAAAGGGTTAAAAGGCAAGATATAAATAATTTGCTTTATTGCTCTTTATCATGGCAATTATAATAACAGGTGTTAGCAAAGGTATTGGTAAGCAAGCATTACAAGATTTAGAAAATAAATACGATGTAGTGGGTTGTTCTCGTTCAATTCAAGATGAAGAAACAGAAAATAAATTACTTTTGAAACTTGACGTTAACAAAGAAGAGGACTTGCAAAGGCTGGTTGACAAAACATTGGAAAAATTTGGTAAGATAGATGCTTTAATATTAAACGCGGGATTAGGAATATTCTCGAAATTAGAAGAAACTTCTGAAGAGGATTATGATAAGATGTTCAATACAAACGTAAAGTCTTTACAAAAGTTATTATCTAAAACACTGCATGTATTAAAAAAGCAAGATGAAGGGCAGATAATAGCAATAAGTAGCATGGCTGGATTAAACCCTGTTCCTAATGGTAGTGTTTACGCATCTACAAAATGGGCGGTTCAAGGCTTGATAAAAAGTTTAAAACAAGAACTAAGAGATACCAGGATAAAAGTGACGTTAATACAACCAGGCAGTGTAAAAACCAATTTCTTTGATGAAGTTGGTTTGACTCCTAATCCTGAGCGTGTTTTAAACCCAGAGGATATTTCAAGAGCTATAACGTTCGTATTAGAACAGCCAGTTACAAGTGACATAGAAGAGATAAGCGTAAGGCCTGCTTATAATCCAAAATGAAAGTCGCAATAATATCTGATACTCATGATCATGTAGAAAACACAAAGAAAGTATTAGAGGCTTTAAAACAAAAAAAAGTTAAAAAAATTCTACATGCAGGAGATCACGTAAGTCCTTTCATGTTTCCTTTATACAAAGACTTTGATTTAATAACTGTCTTTGGGAATAACGATGCGGATGTATACAGAATATTACAAAATTCTAAGGATTCAACTGTCAAACCAGATACGCATACGGAGACAATAAAAGGTAAAAAAATAATAATGTATCATGGTACTAGTGAAGAATTATTAAATGGTTTGATAAAATCACAGGAATATGATTTAGTAATTCATGGTCATACGCATAAAAAAAGACAAGAAAAAATAGGAAATACTTTAGTTATAAATCCTGGTTCCGTTCATGGGTTCGATGAATCTGGATTCTATGTAATCTGTGATTTCCCAAGTCTTTCTGTCGAATTTTTCAGGATTTAAAGGAAGTATTAATTCAGGTGTTACGTATAAACCGATGCTGTTTAGATGAGGATAAGTATTTTCGAACTTATCGAACTGATTATTTGCTTTAATATAAAGACTAGGGGAGTGTTTACTTTTGAATTCTAAAAACAAAGCATTTCTTAAACCGTCTAGAATTAAAAGGTCTATCTGGCCGGTTTTTCCTTCAGAAGACTCGTATTCGTGATCATAAAATGTCGCTAGATATTTGTATTCTTGTTTTAGTACAGATTCCAAATCCTTTACATATTTATTAGGTGGTAGTTCTGAAATTCCCAACCTAATTATTTTACTCGATGTTCTCTTATTTATAGTTTTGTATAGCTTAAAATATACTTCGGAATTTAATATCGTGGTTTTTGTATAATTTATTTTTTAAATAATTTTGCAGATGGTTTATTTCTTGATAAAGAGTTTCGTCTTGAGCTATAAGATCCTCGACAGATATATTGTTTCCTTTATTCAAAATCATAAAATAAGGAGTGTCGATTCCGTGTTTGTAAAAAGCATCCCCTCTTAGTATTTTCTCATCAGAGCCTGTCGTTTTTGCAGCGAGTTGTATATCAAAATCTTTAAGCGTATTAGCTTTTAATTTAAGTTGAGAGAAATCATCATGTGTGACGTACTTTGCGTTTACATTGCCTGTTTTCAGCTCATTAAATTTTTCCAATAAATAAAAGCCATGATATTGTATGTTGTCAAGATTTTGCTCTATGAAATTATATGCTTTTATCATCGCTTCTATATTTTTGTAATTTTCTTCTATCATTAATCATCACTAATTTTTTTTTATACTGTTTAATAAATAGTATTTTCTTTTTTTTTAATAATTTTATTTTTTATTAGGCAAATTATTTATATAATAACTAATTGTAACTTTGTATATGGAGAAGTTATTTGGCTATCTATCCGTGATTTTTTTAGCTTTGGCTAGTATAATATTCCTGTTTTTTTTAAATAACCTTATTGTTCTATACCTGGCTTCATTTTCTTTATTCCTAGGATTATCTTTGGGAATAACTGCTTTATTGCACGGCTTTAATAACACAGAGGGTGTGACTAAAAAGATTTATCTTGCTTTTTTATTAACTGTCTTTTTCCTTATGATAACAACACTTATATTGTACATATATAACCTATTCTTATTAGTATGAAAGACTCCGTTTTAGAAGATTTAACAGATGAAGATCTTATTGAAGAGTATGAAAAATCAAAAAACTTCAATAAAAAACCATTATTATTAGCTTCTGCTATAATTCTTAGTTTGTTAATGGCTAGTTATGTCTACATAACTTATCCTACTCTAGGCATATTACTAGGTTTGATAAGCTCTGAAACCGTAACTGACGATACTTTGGTCTTTAGAGATAATATTGTAATATTCGAAAACAACACATTAGAAAACATTCGGTCTTTTTATGAAGAAAGACAAAGACATGAATTCCCTCTTTGTTTACAAGGAGAAATAGAAGGGAGTACTTACGTAGTTAAAGATTTTTATGAACCTTTGGTGATTTCACAATCATTTGCAAATGTTCGGCACGAATCATGCACGCCTGAAACCATAATTCACTTCCACACTCATCCGCATAGGCGTTGTCAGGCAAGTAATCAAGATTTAATATCTCTGAGAAGCCAACAAGAAATAAATCCTGAAAGAGGCATGCTGATCATGTGTGAAGAAAACAGAT
Organism: uncultured Methanosarcinales archaeon; assembly: GCA_964484835.1. Lineage (GTDB taxonomy): Archaea > Nanobdellota > Nanobdellia > Woesearchaeales > 21-14-0-10-32-9 > SKIS01. The sequence continues at coordinate 6,922 of CAZAFP010000011.1, read as the reverse complement.
TTTCTTTTTATAATTAAAAAAAATTAATAAAAAAATTATTTTTTTTTTGGGCTTTAAAAGAACAAAGTCAGCCAATTCCTACCAGGCATTAAAGTAACCATGTAAGGTATCAAACCCAGTATTAAGCCTACAATGCTGTATATAACGGTATCCCTGTGCTTGTGCTTTTGTCCTTCTATAATTCCTGTTATTCCTAGGATTATAGCCAGTATAGACAGTATTAATACGACTGCAGATCCTAGCCAGAATATGCTTGCGTAAAAAGACAAAACGGCAGCTGGTAATCCTAAAATTATAGATTTTATCCCTATTGCTTTTATTTTCATATGTAAATTCACCCCCTTTGGTTGTTAATAATCTAATCTTTCATATTTAAATAATTTACTTTTCAAAATGACTTCTTAACATCCAAGCAGTCTTTTCATGAAATTTTAGCATCCCTACTAATAAGTCTGCTGTTCCTTCATCATCATTTTCTTCAGCTATCTTAATATTTTTCCTCATAGTCTTTATAATTGACTCATGATCCACTAATAGTTCTTCTAAAATATCGTCTTCTTCAGGTACTTCCTCGGGATTTTCTTCCAGCTGAGTTGCTTTTTGAAATTCATCCAGTGTGCCTATTGCTAATCCTCCTAGGATGGTTATCCTCTCGGCGACCTCGTCAATATTTTCATCCATTGCTTCATAATGTTCTTGAAACAACACATGCAACGTGTGGAATCTAGGTCCTGTTAAATTCCAATGGTATTTCTTCGTCTTAGTTGTTAGAACGTACAAATCTGCTAGTGTCCCATTTAAAAAATTAATAACCTTACTGCTCTTTTCTAATCCGATATCTGGTTCCATAAAAAAAGGGTAAGAAGTCTTAGTATAAAAATCTTTTACAAATTTCCAATTCTGATAATTTATTAAGAAAATTTTATTCTCTCAAAACTTCTTTTGTAGTTGTATTTATAACCTTGCTTGGTTTGTTTTTTAAATTCCGTGCGTTTATAAATAAATCAACTCCGCCTAATAACTCTTCTTTTGCTTCGTCAAGATTCTTAATAGTATCTTCTCCTGTTAAATTAGCACTAGTAGTCACGATTGGTCTCTGCAAGTAATTAACAAAATCACTTATCCAATGATCTGGTATTCTAACACCAACTGTTTCTTCAAACAATTCTTCTGGCAAGACTTGCTTTTTCATCTTCATAATAAGCGTATAAGGACCTGGTAAAAGTTCTAAATATTCCTTTTCAAACTCAAAATTCTCCATTATCCACTCCTTACTAGGAGCTATCACACTAAAAACCTTACTTCTTCTCTTTATATCTTTTATTTTCTTCACACATTCTTCATTAGTAGCATCACACCCGAGACCATAAACCGTATCCGTGGGATAAATCAAAACCTTACCTTTTAACACATAATCTTTCATTAATTCTCTTTGCTCTTTCACAAGTTCTTCATCAATTATAAGAGTCATTCTCGGTTGAAAAATAGCAATATTTTTAATACTTAGCGTTTTTTTCCAGTAGTATTATGAAAGAGAGGTATGAGTGGCAAGTACAACATAAAAAGAACCAGCCTGATAAAAAAATAGAGGATTGGAAGCCTCCTTTCGGAGCCAGAATTCTAGAGAGAAAAAATGATTCGGAAAACAATTTAGTTGTAGAGATAAACATACTGGTTCATAATGATGAAGAATTATACTTAGTAGGTAATTTCAATAACTGGGGGGAGAACCTAGACGGGTACCGTTTAAAACCTGACGAGTACAAAAACATATACTCCATAAAAACCGTCATGCGTCACAAAACTACTTACAAGATTTATTCCAAAACAAGAAACAAATATTTTCAGGACCCCGCCGGTTTTTATTTTGACAATGAAGGTAATACTATATTCTGGGACTTCAACCACAAAGACAGTTACAAACAAAAAAAAGGTTTTGTAGACACCAGAAATAAATCTTTAAAAATAATACAAACAGACCTTCCTGGCTTGATAGCTCATTACTCAGACGGGGAAAAACTAGGAAGTGATGTAGAGCCCAAAGAATATTATAAATTCATAGCAAGAAGCGGAGTCGTAAAAGAACTCAAGAAGTTGGGGTTTAACGCAATACAATTCTTGCCATTCGCACAGAGCATAGATGGTGATAATTGGAAATACCGTTACTTAGTACCTTTCCAATACGCCATACAAAAAAACTGGGGGGATCCAGATGACTTCAAAGAAATGATAGATGCCTTCCACGAAGAAGATATAGCGGTAATAGGAGATTTCGTACTTGGTCACGTGCCTCACAAAGATTACAAAATATTCGGATTAGACTCTGACTATAATGGATTACATGTTTGGGAGAAAAAACAAGGTTATACGTACTTAAAAGATGACACTCATTGGGGTACTAAGAGGCTTGATTTTGACAATCCATTGGTAAGAAAATTTTTTATAAATAGCTGTGTGAGTTTTCAAAAGCATTACAGGATAGACGGATTCAGAATTGATAACGTTGATGGCATAATAAGATATGGAGAACACGGAGGCGGCGATGAAAGGCCTCACGGCAGGACTTTCTTAAGGGAATTAAACAGCGAGATTTATTCTTATAATCCTCATTCTATTATAAATTACGAAGCGCATTATTTCTTCGAAGATAACGCTAAATTACTAGTCGCGCCATTAGAATCTGACAAGCGAGCCTTAGGGGCTACTGCTTATAACGAATCCAGACTCACTTATTATCTGCATAGGTATTACATGTTAAAAGCAGCTGATGAAATAAGCGCTTGGAAGCCCAAACATATCATAGAAGAAAAAGAATGGGGGGCTAGCAATTCCACAATTGCTGATTTTCACAATCACGATGCAGCCGCTGGCTTGATGGAGCAGAGAGCTACAGGTAGTTATGCCTATGATACCATGACCGTCAAGCAACCAGAAAATCACATTCACGCTATTGGCAAAATAAAAGTGATGGAAGCCCTAATAAGTTTCTTAGGAGAGGGTAGAACTCTTGATTTGTTACAATCTTTCTTGCTACAAACAGGAACTTTTGAACACGACAGTAGCATACGTTGGTACTTATCTTTCAAACAAGTAAGTAAGAACATGCTGGGTTACAAAAAAAGAATAAATGACTTGATGGATGAAAGTCCGTTCTGGCCTGAAAACGTAAGTCGCAGAGAGGTTTTAAACGTAGATGACACCAATAAAGTTTTAGTAGTGTCTAGAAGCGACGGTGTTAATTCATATCTAATCGTGATAAATTTAGCAGTTTGGAGACTTTTCAATTACAAAGTCGGTGTGAAAACCAAAAATGAGTACGGACTGGTTTTCAGCTCTGACTCATTCGAATATAGCGGCTTTGGCCTGAGTTCTCAACCAACTATTTTTAAAAATAAGCCCAGTAATAATTTCGAGGTCTTAGATAGGGAGTTGGAAGTCCCGAGTCTTTCTCCTTACGAAGTGCTTGTTTTAAAAGAAAATTAATTGAATAAAAAAAGAGTAAACTTTTTATTACCTTTTTTATTACTATTTTTTAATGAATAAAAATACTTGGTTAGGTTTTGTCCATAATGAAAAAGTATTTGTTTACAGAACAAGCTCTGATTCAAGATGGAGTATTCCTGTTATTAATGAATCTTTTAGAAAAAACTATGCTTTAAAACCCTCTGGAGAATCAGAAGATCCTAATACGAATTTTTATGAAGGTTTAGAGTATAAAATAAATAAAAAACCTGTCAAAAGCAATTTTATAAAAATAGATTCGCCCGGTAAAACTCTTCCTTTAAATTTATATTTAGATAGTTATGAACCTTTAACTAATCTGGACAAAGAAGATATCTCTTCAACTCTCAAAACCTTAAATTCACAAAGCACTTTGGATGTTTCAGGTGTTAAAAAATTCATAGATATGAATGAACATGATGAATACAGTTTAGATTCCCCTGCCAGGGTTTTTTGTCAAAAAGTATACAGAGACAAAACAGATAAAAAAATGAACCGGCCAGTAGGTGAGAATAATTATTTTAGGGCTAACTCACTTTAGAGTTTTGTAAGAAACCACTATGATCAAGATTAATTCTAACAATAATATTACTGGTCTGAACTCAGGACTCATACTACTCCATCCTCTAATAGTGCCTATGAATATGCTGAATAAACCACCTAATAACAAACCAGTCGATATAGTAGAAGCAGCGCCTCCTTTCAAGGGCAAGTACAAAGCTAAAACTATGCTGACTGCTGCACCTATCAAGCTAAATACGAAAACAAAGCTATTATACTCATCCCTAGCCTCGTCATACTCTGCTCTACATTCTTCTTGCAAAGCACGGTATTCTTCCATTTCTTTTTCATAGTCTTCATCTTCCAAATCGACCCTGCTTGGATACTCTAAATCACAAAAATCGCTATAAGAAGGAGTTTCTTTAAAAGCCTCTATACTAGACTGTATAAAGAAAACTACTAAGAATCCTATTATCAGTGAAAGAATAACCTTTCTATAATCCATAAAGAAAAGGTATGTTGTATAGATTTAAATATTTTCTTTTTCATCCAACTCTATATCTATTTTAGCAAGAGCTACCAATTCGTCTTCTTCTCTCAGCCTAATAACTCTAACTCCTTGGGTATTTCTCCCGATGGAGGAGATATCTTTAACACTTGTCCTAACCATCATTCCTTTTTTACTCGAAAGCATTAACTCTTCGTCTCCACGCACACTCTCTATACCTATAACCTTACCGTTCTTAGGAGTTATGTTAATATTTTTAACGCCGCTACCGCCACGGTTTATCAGTCTATAATCAACGACTTTAGTTCTCTTACCATATCCTTTTCTTGTAAGTGTTAATATTTCTTCATCATCCTCAACCAGTATCATACCAACAACCTTATCATCTCCTTTCAACCTAATACCACGAACACCTCTGCTCGTTCTTCCTATAGGCCTGGCATTGGATTCGTGGAAACGACACGCCATCCCGTTCTCCGTGGCAATTAAGACTTTATCATCACCGCTTGTTAATTTAACACTAACAACTTGATCTCCCTCATCAAGTGTTAAAGCAATTATGCCATTTCTTCTTGGCCTGCTGTAAGCGTCTAGGCTAGTCTTTTTCACAACGCCATTCTTAGTCGCGATCAATAGATTCTTATCAGGGTCGAATTCCCTGACGGGTATGACTGCTGTTATTTTTTCATCTTTAGAAATATCGATTAAATTAACAATGGCTTTTCCTTTACCATACCTACTGCCTTCAGGTATCATATAAGGCTTTAGCCAATGAACAATACCTTTATTAGTAAAAATCAACATATAAGCATGAGTATTGGTAACAAAGACTTTACTGGTGAAATCTTCTTCTTTATGAGAAGCACTAATAACACCCACGCCGCCTCTCTTCTGAGTTTTATAATTATCTAAGCTAGTTCTCTTAACATAACCAGCATTACTCATAGTAACTACAGTTTCTTCCTCAGGTATCAAATCTTCCAAGTCAACATCTCCATATTCCTCTTCGCTAATCTCTGTTTTTCTTTCATCACCGTATTTATCTATTAACTCTTGACTTTCTTCTTTTATAATTTTAAGAATTTCATTAATATCGGCTAATATCTCTTTATACCTCTTTATTTTCTCCATCAAACTTTTATGCTCTTCTTCAATCTTGTTACTCTCTAATTTAGCAAGTCTTTGTAATTTCATATCTAATATTGCCTGACTCTGAACCTCGCTCAAGTCGTATGCATCCATTAATTTAGTCTTAGCTTGGTCTCCTGACTCGCTTGCCTTAATCAATGATATAACATTATCAATATCTTTAAGTGCGATTAACAAACCATCTAGAATATGAACTCTTGCCTCTGCCTTTTTCAAGTCATATTCGGTTCTTTTAGTAATGACTTCTTTCCTGTGATTAACATACTTCTGAAGTATTTCTTTCAAATTATGAACCTTAGGTTGGTTATTATCTAATGCTAAGAATATTATGCCGAAAGACTCCTGAAGACGGGTAAGTTTAAACAATTGATTCTTCAAAACTTCTGGATCAGCATCTCTCTTAAGTTCTATGGCTATTCTCATTCCTTTACGATCTGATTCGTCACGCAAATCGCTAATGCCTTCAATCCTTTTTTCTTTAACTAAATCAGCTATTTGTTCAATAAGATTGGCTTTATTAACCATATAAGGTATTTCAGTAACTATGAGTTTTCTCTTACCTGCTTTTTCTTCAAGGTCAACTTTACTTCTAGTTACGACTTTACCTCTTCCAGTTTTATAAGCTTGAAGTATTCCTTGTCTCCCCAGTATTGTTCCGCCTGTTGGGAAATCAGGACCTTTAACATAATTAATTAATTCTTCAACTTCAATCTCGGGATTATCTATGTAAGCTATTGTTCCTTCCAGCACTTCTTTAAGATTATGAGGAGGTATATTCGTAGCCATACCGACAGCTATACCAGTACTTCCATTAATTAACAAAGTAGGAATCCTAGTAGGCAGGACAGTAGGTTCTTTTATACTACCGTCAAAGTTCTCTACAAATTCAACAGTTTCTTTATCAATATCTTGTAATAATTCCTGGCTTATCTCGGCAAGGCGTGCTTCTGTGTTGTGGTTTATAAAACCGTTTGCTGTGAATGAATGGCAAGCACTATCTACTTTTATAGAGTACACAGTCTCTTTCGGTTTTTTAGTTATGTTAGTTACTTTGTTAAAGTAAAACTCGTTTTTTAATAAAAAGTCTATCATAGACTTATCTCTTTTATTTAATATTTTTAATTTAGAATAATTTTCCTTTAATCTATTGTACCTGTCAAAGTTGTTTCTTTTTATCTCTGATTGTTTGTAATTCTTTCTTAAATAATCATTCAAGTAAGGTATGAAATCTGTCTTACTCATCCTGTTATTGTTTACTTTACT